>NZ_JBEOVN010000107.1:0-24829 GCF_040295565.1 Streptomyces sp. NPDC002785
CCCGTTCCGCAATTGCGGAACGGGGATTTTCTCACGTATATTGAGTGGTTCTGTGTGCCCACAGAAAAACCCCTTCACGGGGCCACTAAAAACACCGTATCCGGCAGGGAGCGATTTTGTCAACTCGCGAAAACGTCGAATTGCAGAAGGAGCAGGAATTCATCGACCGGCTCTACGACCGTGTCGACACGCTGCGCGGAGTCACCGCGCAGCGTGTCGAGGATGCGTTGACCCCGGTAGGGAACGGCCTGCAGGCTCGTCTCGAACGCGATGTGCTCGTCGCCGAGCGTTCCGGTCTGCTGGCAGCCCTGAACGCGGTGGACGGCTCGCTGTGCTTCGGCCGCATTGATCTCCACGATGGCGCCGCGCACCATATCGGCCGTATCGGAATTCGTGAGGACGACACCGAACACACGCCCCTTCTGATCGACTGGCGGGCACCGGTCGCCCGACCGTTCTATCTCGCCACCGGACATACGCCCATGGGTCTGCGCCGGCGCAGGCACATCACCACCGAGGGCCGCACGGTGATCGAGCTGCACGACGAGATCCTCGATCTCGGGGACCGCGAACGCAGCGGTTTCGAGGACCCGAGCGGTGACACCGTGCTGCTCGCCGCGCTCAACTCCGCCCGCACCGGGCGCATGGGCGACATCGTGCGGACCATCCAGGCGGAACAGGACCGCATCATCCGTGCTCCGCACCGTGGTGTCCTCGTCGTCGAGGGCGGCCCCGGCACGGGCAAGACGGCGGTCGCGCTGCACCGTGCGGCCTTCCTGCTGTACGAGCACCGTGAGCTTCTTGCCAAGCGCGCGGTCCTGGTCGTGGGCCCCAATCCGGCTTTCCTGCGCTACATCGGTGAGGTGCTGCCCGCCCTCGGCGAGACCGGGGTCATGCTGGCCACGCAGGCCGAGCTCTTCCCCGGTGTCCATGCCCGCGGAACCGATACCCCCCGTGCGGCCGCCGTCAAGGGCGGCGCGGGGATGGCCGAGGCGCTCGCCCGTGCCGTACGCGACCGGCAGGGGCTGCCCGAGCCCGGCGCGCCGGTGGTCATCCCGCACGACGACGGGGACCTCGTCCTGGACTGGGAGATCGCCTACGAGGCCCGGCAGGCGGCCCGCGAGACCCGTCTGCCGCACAATCTCGCCCGTCCGTACTTCGCGTTCCACGTCATCGACGCCCTCACCGCGCAGCTCGCCGAACGCATCGGCGCGGACCCGTACGGCGGCCCGAACTTCCTCGGTGCGGACGACATCGCCCAGCTCGGCAAGAGCGTCGCCGCGAGCGAGGAGGTGCACGCCGCCGTCGGAGAGCTGTGGCCGGTGCTCACCCCCGAGGAATTCCTCGCCGACTATCTGGCCGAGCCGGTGTACGTACCGGACGAGGACGCCGAGGCCATCCGGCGCGGCCCCGGCGACGGGGAGTGGACCCCGGCCGACGTGTCGCTGCTCGACGAGGCGGCCGAACTGCTCGGGGCCGACGACAGCGCCGAGCGGGCCGCCGCCGAGGCCGAGCGCCAGGAGCGGGTCGCTTATGCGCAGGGCGTCCTCGAGCTGTCCCGGGGTTCGGAGACGTACGAGTTCGAGGACGAGGAGTCCGAGGTCCTGGCCGCCCACGACATCATCGACGCCGAGCGGATGGCTGAGCGGCAGGAGGAGGCCGATCACCGGAGCGCGGCCGAGCGGGCCGCCGCCGACCGGACCTGGGCGTTCGGGCACATCGTCGTCGACGAGGCGCAGGAATTGTCGCCGATGGCCTGGCGGCTGCTGATGCGCCGGTCACCGACCCGCTCGCTGACCCTGGTCGGTGATCCGGCGCAGACCTCCGAGGAGGCGGGAGTCGGCTCGTGGGAGAGGATCCTTGAGCCGTACGTCGGCGACCGTTTCGAGCATGTGAGGCTGGGGGTCAACTACCGTACGCCTGCGGAGATCATGGAGCTGGCCGCCAGGGTCGTACGGGCCCAGGACCCCTCGTTCGAGCCACCCGCGTCGGTGCGGTCCACCGGCGAGACGCCGTGGACGCGGGATGCCGGTGCGGATCTGGCGGGCGCTGTGGCGCGGGCCGTCGTGGAGCTGACGCCCGAGGAGGGGCGCCTCGCTGTGATCGCACCGCGTGCGCTGCACAAGGAGATCGCGGCTCCGCTCGACGGAGTCACGGCCGGCGCCGAACCCGACCTCACCCGTCCCGTGGTGCTGCTCGGCCCGCGTGAGGCCAAGGGGCTCGAATTCGACCATGTCCTGGTCGTGGAGCCGGGGCGGTTCGGGACCAGTGACCTGTACGTGGCGCTGACCCGTGCGACGCAGCGCCTGGGCATCGTCCACCGGGAGGAACTGCCCGAGTCGCTGCGCTGACCGCCGCGGCGGGGGAGTATGAGGGTCGGCTCGACCCCCAACGGAGGGTGTCGCTGAAACAGTGGCCCGAGGGACCCTCCGCTGCCCGGAAGCAGCGCGGGGGCGGCACGAGTCCGGTATGCGGGCGTTGTGAGAGGTGATCAGGGCCGACATGCGCGCCGCGCACGTCGGCCTGGGGATCGTCCTCGTCGCGACTGTGATCGTAGGCGTGTTCGCGGGGCCCGTGGCCGGATCCCGCGTGGCAGCGGCCTTTTCCGTCCTGTTCCTCGTCGCGCTGGCGGTCATGTTCCTTCGAGGCATCCCGATCCGAGGGACCAGACCGGCGGACGCGACCGCCGTGGTCCGGGCGTCGAGGACTGTGCCGACTTTTCGTGGACGTCTCGTGGGGATGCTCCAGCAGGGTGGGACGACGGGCGGAATGCACAGCTCGGCCGCGCCGGTCAGGGGCGCGGCCCGTTCCTGTGATTCCTGGCCGGGGCCACATGCCGCACGGCGTCGAGCGGCCGTGAGGGCATGCCCATGACTGGTCTGGATCGGGGCGAGGTCGCTGTTCTTTGCTGTTTCATGTCCGATTGCTTGCCCGAATGCGGTAACTCGCCATGGAAAAGGGCCAGTTGAATCTGATTAACCGTCAGGCCGACCTGAGGGCGGCCGCCAGGTACGCTGCGGTCCGGCCGTCCGCCGCACCGGCCACCTCTACGGGCGTCCCCACCGCGACGATCCGGCCACCCCGGTCGCCGCCTCCGGGGCCGAGGTCGATCACCCAGTCGGCACCCGCGACCACCGCCATGTCGTGCTCCACGACCACGACCGTGTTGCCCGCGTCGACCAGACCGTGCAACTGTCGCATCAGCACCTCGACATCGGCAGGGTGCAGCCCGGTCGTCGGCTCGTCGAGCAGGTACACGGTGTGACCTCGGCGGGTGCGCTGGAGCTCGGCGGCGAGCTTGATCCGCTGGGCCTCACCGCCCGACAGCTCCGTGGCGGGCTGCCCGAGCCGCACATAGCCGAGCCCGACGTCGAGCAGCGTTCGCAGACTGCGCTCGGCAGCGGGCGTACCGGCGAAGAAACCGGCCGCCGACTCCACCGTCAGATCCAGCACCTGCGCGATATCGAGACCGCGCAGGGTGACCTCCAGGGTCTCCGGGTTGTACCGCGCACCGTGACAGTCGGGGCAGGGCGCGTACGTGCTGGGCAGAAAGAGCAGTTCAACGGAGACGAACCCCTCGCCCTGGCAGGTCTCGCACCGTCCGCCCGCCACATTGAAGGAGAACCGCCCGGCCTTGTAGCCGCGCTCGCGCGCTGTGTCCGTCTCGGTGAACAGCTTCCGCACGACATCGAAGAGCCCGGTGTACGTGGCCAGGTTGGACCGAGGAGTACGGCCGATCGGCTTCTGGTCGACCTGTACCAGGCGGTCCACCGCCTCCAGCCCCTCCGCCGACGCACACCCGGGCGTGGGACGCTCCGCGGGAAGGCCGGCGGTGGCGGAGGCCTGCCGGTCGGCGAGGACACCGGCCAGCACCTGACCGACCAGCGTCGACTTCCCCGACCCCGAGACGCCGGTGACGGCCGTGAACACCCCGAGCGGGAACTCCGCGTCCACACCCCGCACATTGTGACGGTCGACCCCGTTCAGCTTCAGCCGCCCGGTCGGCGTACGGACCTCCCGCACCGGAGCGGGCCCGTCGTCGAAGAGGAAGCGCCGGGTCGCCGACTCCGTCACCTCCGCAAGTCCGGCCGGGGGACCGCTGTGCAGCACCCGGCCCCCGTGCTCACCGGCCAGCGGCCCCACATCGACCAGCCAGTCCGCCCGGCGCACCACATCCATCTGATGCTCCACGACGAAGACGGAGTTACCGGCCTCCTTCAGTCGGCCGAGCACCGCCAGCAGTGATTCGGTATCCGCCGGGTGCAGACCGGCCGACGGCTCGTCCAGCACATAGACGACACCGAACAGACCCGAGCGCAACTGGGTGGCGAGCCGCAGCCGTTGCAACTCGCCCGAGGACAGTGTCGGGGCCGTACGGTCGAGGCTGAGGTAGCCGAGGCCGAGCTCGGTGACCGTCTCGATCCGGGCGAGCAGATCCGCCGTCAGCACCCGCGCCGTGTCACCGCCGCCCGCCGCGCGCAGCACTTCGGCGAGCGAGGTCAGCGCAAGCGCGGCGAGTTCGGCGATCGTACGGCCGGCGAAGGTGACGGCCATCGCCTCCGGACGCAGCCGGCTGCCGCCGCAGACCGGGCAGGGGGCACTGGTCAGGAAGCGCTCGGCCTTCGCCCGCAGAGTGCGGCTCTTGGAGTCTGCGAAGGTGTGCATCACATAGCGGCGGGCACTCATGTACGTACCCTGGTAGGGGCGTTGGATGCGCCCGGCATCACGCACCGGATGGACCGTCACCACCGGCTGCTCATCGGTGAACAGGATCCACTCCCGGTCCCCGGCGTCGATCTCACGCCACGGACGGTCGATGTCGTAGCCCAGCGCGTCCAGCACATCGCGCAGGTTCTTGCCCTGCCACGCCCCCGGCCAGGCGGCGATCGCACCGTCCCGGATCGACAGCGAGGGGTCGGGGACGAGCAGCTCCTCGGCGGTGCGGTGGATACGGCCGAGACCGTGGCACTCCGGGCACGCCCCGGCGGCGGTGTTCGGCGAGAAGGAGTCGGAGTCCAGGCGTTCGGCATCGGCTGGGTACTCCCCGGCGCGCGAGAACAGCATGCGCAGGGAGTTCGACAGCGTGGTGACCGTCCCGACGGACGAACGGGCGCCGGGCGCCGAGCGGCGCTGCTCCAGCGAGACGGCGGGCGGCAGCCCGGTGACCTCGCCGACCGCGGGCGCACCGACCTGATGGATCAGCCGGCGGGCGTACGGGGCGACGGACTCGAAGTAGCGGCGCTGCGCCTCGGCGTAGATCGTCCCGAATGCGAGGGACGACTTTCCGGATCCCGAGACGCCGGTGAACACGGTGAGTGTGTCGCGCGGGATGTCGACCGAGACGTCCTGGAGATTGTGCTCACGGGCGCCGCGCACCCGGACGTACGGATCGTGGGGGGTGGACATGTGCGCGGGGACTCCGTACGGATCGGGGCAGGCCGAAAGCCCGGGGACAAACAATCCGATTCTAGGCGCCAGGGGCAGCGAGGCCGGTGGGTACGGGCCCGGAACGACCGGAGGCCGGCCCTTCGGGACCGGCCTCGGATCAGGTTCGGACAGGATTCAGCGCGACGGGCGCAGGGCGCGCTTGATGGGCCGGCCCACGACGCTGCGGGCCCGCTGATACGTCGAGCGCTGGACGGGCACCGCGGAGTTCTTCGCGAGCTTCCGCTTGAGCTGGGTGTTCTGCTCGGTGAGGTCTGTCAGCTGCGTCTGGAGCCAGTTGAGTCGGGCGCTGATCGTGGCGGCGTCGGCGCCGACCCAGGGGCGGACGCCCGGAGGGAAGGCCAGGCCGCTCATCCGTGCCTCGAAGGCCGCACCGCCGTCGCCGTGGGTGAAGGTGTTTTCGAGGCCATTCTTGTCGAGGAAGTTCATGAACCGGTCGAACCGCTCGTGGTGACCGCGCATCAGCGGCCCGAAGTCCGCCTCGGCGTAGAGGTCGGCGGGGTCGAGGTCGGAGGAGACCTTGGCGAGCATCCGGTGCGGGATCTCGAAGTAGCGGCACAGCTCCAGCGTCCGGGAGTCGCTGCAGAGCACGGTGGCGGGCGTGCCGGCCAGCAGCGCCGCGATGTTGCCGTGGATTCTGGAGCCGAAGGAGAAGTCGAAGCCCCGCAGGTCCTCCGTCCAGGTGACCGGGTCGATGTAGACGCGGACCTTGTCCTCCCCGTACATGGGGTGGTCGGGGTGGGTGGGGATGTCGGTGACTGCGGCGTTCTGATGGGACAGGTCACGCCAGTGCAGCTGACGTGCTTCGGAGATGTTCTGGCCGATGAACCGGAGGTGGGGGTAGCGCGCATGGGTACGGTTGATGATCTGCCCGAGCTTGTGCTTCCGCACGGCATCGTGCGATCCGTTGATGGCGATCCGCGACTCGGGCCCGAGTGCCCGGCCGCTCTTTTGGATGTCGAGCCTGTTGCCGTTGAGGAACATCGAGGGACAGCCGATGACGTCCACGTCCCGGAAACCCATGTCCCGCAGGTACCGCTCGGTGAACTCGCCGCGCACGCCGATGGAGGCGCTGTGGTCGAGCACGGCCGAGACGAATGCGTAGACCGTGGGCTGCATGGGCTTCAGCCGGTCCGCGGAGTAGTTGACGCCGGTCTGGGCACCCACACCCGGGACCACGACCGGGATCTTCAGCTTCGAGATGAGCTGGGTCAGACGCTCCAGCTGGCGCTCGAAGGACGGCCGGAAGGCGTTGGCGAGCGGGATGACGAAGACGTCGTACTCGCTGTTGATACGGTCGGCGTCGGCGACCCTGGTGGCGATGCCGTTCGACACCACCTCCGAATGTGGCGTCTCCAGGATCTTGTGAGCGGCGTCGCTGAAGATCAGGTTGCCCGAGTTGGTTGCGAACACGTCCTCATGGAGAGCTCGCTCGACAGGGACGACGTCGTAGGGGCTCTTCCCTGAACGCAGGAGTATTCGCTTCACATGGTTAACGTTGGATGCCACAAACCTGAATATAGCTTTACAAACGCTTCTGATTCCATGCGCATCCTGAACAACTTTTTGCGATCTGCGCGGAACGTAAGGGCATGATCACACATCTCGCGCGCGCGGGATGTGATTCGGGATGTGTGACGGACGCCTCGAGGCGGTCCTCGGGTTCTCGTGACTCCATGGCCGAGTCACTGTCCGAAAGTGACATCGTCGAAGTGATCGCCCGGTACGTCGGCCGGTCCGGACGGGGGCCGCAACTGCGGCGGACCGGCACCGACATCGCCCGGCCCCCGATGCCCGACTGCGAATCGTCCGGTGCGTGGAGAACCGCAGCGCACGGCCGGAGTCCAGGCCCGGCAGGTACGACACGTCCGGACGGCCCGCTTACGAAGGCGATCTGCGCGACCATCCGGTCGCGGCGCCGGTCCCTGCGGGGCGCCGCAGTGGTGGCCGGGGTGGTCGTGCCGGCGCTCCTGGTGGTTGCGCTGGTCTGATTTGCTGGGGGTGTGAGAAGCGACCACCGGCCCCTGGCCGTATTCGACTTGGACGGCACGCTCGCGGACACCGGCCACCGGCAGCACTACCTGGAGGGGCGACGGCGCGACTGGAACAGCTTCTTCTCCGCCGCCGTGGACGACCCGCCGCTTCCCGAAGGGGTACGGCTGGCGCTGAGCAGCGCCGAGGAGTGCGAGGTCAGGTATCTCACCGGGCGGCCCGAGCGGTGCCGCCGGGACACCGTGGCATGGCTGGCGGGACAGGGGCTGCCCGAGGGGCGGTTGTACATGCGCCGCAACGACGACCGCAGGTCGGCCCGGTACACCAAGCTGGAGATTCTGAAGCGGCTGGGCCGGGAGCGTGAGGTGCGGCTGCTGGTCGATGACGACGAACTCGTCTGCGACGCGGCGCAGCAGGCAGGTTTTGCCGTGGTGCGGGCCCGCTGGGCGAAGGTGTCGTCCGCGCTCAAGGATGCGCAGGAGCGTGAGGGCCGCACGTGATTCCGGCGTGGCGGAACCGGCCGGACATGATCCTGACCCGGTCGCGCCGGATCAACTCGTCTCGTCAAGCCGGAAGCCCACTTTCAGGCCCACCTGAAAGTGCTCGATCCGGCCATCCGTGATCTCTCCGCGAACCTGCGTGATCTCGAACCAATCGAGATTGTGCAACGTTTCCGAAGCCCTTGCGATCCCTCTGCGGATGGCGTCGTCGACGCCTTCATGGGAGGTTCCCACGATTTCCGTGACCCGATAGGTGTAATTCGACATCTTATGTCTCCTCTCGTCCCTACCACGGTGCCCTACCCGGCCCGGGTGCGCGAGAGGTCGGCGTGCGGAATGCGTGATGAACGGGACTTGACCAAAGCAATGGTCCATACCAAAATCCAGCCACGCCCGTGCGAGCGCCGCCCGCAATCCCCCACACCGGGTTACTGGATTTCGTCGTGCCGTTTCGCAGAAGGTGAACCTGGTGAAGAACCGCATACTCGTCGGAGCCGTTGCGCTCGTTTCCACCTTTGCGCTGGGCGGATGCGGCTTCGTCCCGGGCTTGGAGGCGTCCAGCAGCAAGAAGGTCACGATCTGGCTGATGAAGGACAGCGTCTCCGCCGATTTCCTGAAGCGCTTCACGAAGGCGTACGAGGACGAACATCCCTCCATCGAGCTCGAGTTCAAGATCCAGAGCTGGAGCGGCATCGGCCCGAAGGTCACCGAAGCGCTCAAGGGCAAGGACACCCCGGACGTCATCGAGGTCGGAAACACTCAGGTCTCCCAGTACGCGGAGAGCGGCGGACTGCGCGACCTCACCCTGGAGTCCGCGCGCGACCTCGGCAGCGAGGACTGGCTGCCCGGTCTCGCCGACCCGGGCAGCATCGACGGCGTCCAGTACGGCATCCCCTGGTACGCGGCCAATCGAGTGGTGATCTACAACAAGGACCTCTTCGAGCAGGCCGGTATCGAGACCCCGCCGAAGACCCGGGACGAGTGGATCGCGGACAGCGAACAGCTGAACCGGAACGGCAATCAGGGCATCTATCTCGCAGGTCAGAACTGGTACGTCCTTGCCGGATTCATCTGGGACGAGGGGGGCGAACTGGCCGAGGAGAGGGGCGGCAACTGGGAAGGCTCCCTGGACAGCCCCGAAGCAATCAGGGGTATGAGCTTCTACAAGGAACTCCAGGCGCTCGGCGACGGCCCCAAGAACGCGGACGAGGAAAGGCCCCCGCAGGCCAAGGTCTTCGCCAAGGGCGATGTCGCGCAGATCATTTCGGTGCCCGGTACCGCCGCTCAGATCGAGCAGCTGAACCCCGAACTCAAGGGAAAACTGGGCTACTTCCCGATCCCGGGCAAGACCGCGAACGCTCCCGGCTCCGTTTTCACCGGCGGGTCCGATCTGATCGTTCCGAAGGAGGCGAGTCAGCGCACCGCGGGGATCGATGTGATCAAGGCGCTGGCGGGCCGGAAGTGGCAGGAAGAACTCGCCAGGACCATGAGCTACGTGCCCAACAAGCCCGGTCTCGCGCGTGCCATCCTGGGACAGGAGGGCACCGCGGCGATGGCCCAGGGCGCCACCAAGGGGCGTGCGACGCCCAACTCGCCGCTGTGGGCGAATGTTGAGGCCGGCAACCCGATCAAGCCGTACATGACGGCTGTCCTCCAGGGCGGCGACCCGCAGGAAGAGGCGAAGGCAGCCTCGAAGAAGATCACCGAACAGCTCGCGGGCGGCTGACCACACCCAGCACCCGTCCGCGCTCGGCACACCCGGGATTCAGCCTTCGCACATCCCGGCTCTCCCATGCGGTCACGTCGAATCCAGCCGGTCACGGAAGAAGTAAGGGGCCGGGCCTTCGCAGCAGTGCGACGGTCCGGCGGCCGCCCTTGCCGATCCGTCCCCGGAGACCGTCATGAACGCGCTGCCCGTCACCTCCCTCCCCGCCGCCCCCGTTGTTTCCGCGCAGCCCCTCCCTACCGCCCCGTCGCGCTACCGGGTGTCCCTCGCCGTCGACCAGGAAGACGTACGCGCATCCCAGCGCCTTCGCCATCTGGTCTTCGCCGGTGAGCTCGGCGCCAGGCTGGAAGGAGCCGAACCCGGTCTGGACAGCGATGCGTTCGATGCGTACTGCGACCATCTGCTTGTGCGGGAGGAGACCACCGGCGACGTCGTTGCCACCTACCGCCTGCTGCCGCCCGACCGGGCAAGGATCGCCGGGCGCCTCTACGCGGAGAGCGAGTTCGACCTCCGTCGGCTCGGCCCGATCCGCGACGACCTGGTCGAGGTCGGCCGGTCCTGTGTCCACCCGGCCCACCGGGACGGCGCCGTCATCGCGCTGATCTGGGCCGGACTCGCCCGCTACATGGAACGCACCGGGCACAACTGGCTGGCCGGCTGCTGCTCGATACCCCTCGCCGACGGTGGCGTCGCCGCGGCCGGGGCGTGGGAAACCGTACGGACGAAGCACCTGGCACCCGAGGACCACTGGGTCACCCCTCACCGCCTCTGGCAACCCACCGCCAAGGCCGCAGGACGGGGAGACGTGCCCACCGGACTCTCCACGCTCCCTCCCCTGCTCCGCGGCTATCTGCGACTGGGTGCCCTGGTCTGCGGGGCGCCTGCGTACGACCCCGACTTCAACGTCGCCGATCTGTACGTACTGCTGTCGCTGCGCCGCACCGACCCCCGCTATCTGCGCCACTTCCTCGCACTCGCCCCACTGCGATGAACCCCTGGCTGCCCACCGCACCCTGCACCCCCCTCACCTGCGCCGGTCACGACGGCCTTGCGCGGGGCCGCGCGGCGGCCGTGGCCCTGCTGCTCACCGGGTGCACGCTCATCCTGGCCGGGGTGCTGGCAGCCCCGTTCGTGCTGCTGCTCGGCGCGGCACGGCGGGAGCGGCTGGTCCGGCGCTGGGCGTACGGGGTCGTGCGGGCCTTCGGTGTACGTGTGCGGGTCATCGGCACACCAGGGGCAGGCGCACCGGGGGCAGGCGCACCGGCCACGCTCGTCGTAGCGAACCACATCTCATGGCTGGACATCCCGCTCGTCGCGGCCGTGTTCCCAGGCCGGATGCTGGCCAAGAGCGAGATACGGAAGTGGCCACTGCTCGGCCGGCTCGCTGTCGTCGGCGGCACGCTCTTCGTGGAACGCGACCGGCTGCGCTCACTGCCCACGACCGTGGGCGACGTCGCGGCGGCGCTGCGCGGCGGTTCTCGGGTGGTCGCCTTCCCGGAGGGCACCACCTGGTGCGGGCGCGGCGGCGGCCGGTTCGGGCCCGCCGTGTTCCAGGCCGCGATCGACGCCAACGCCACCGTCAGGCCGGTACGCATCACCTACCGCACCGCGCCGCCGGGCAGCATTGTCGCCGTCGGCCGTACAGGACCCGCCATCACTGCGCCGACGGCCGGTGGGGGCGGCCGGTCGCCCGGCCACGAGCGCTCCGCACCGGCGGATCGCGCAACCCCGGCCGGTGCGGCCGCGTTCGTCGGCGACGATCCGCTCATCGCCTCACTGTGGCGGGTGGTGACGGCCGCCGGGCTGACCGCCGAGATCCGCGTTCTGCCACAGCTTCCGGCAGGTGACTGCCCGGACCGCCGCACCCTGGCACGCCTCGCTCAGACCGCCGTAGCCAACGACAGCGCGAACCGGTCCCCGGAGTCCGTCCACCACTGATCCATCCTCAGACCGGCCGCGACGAGTTCGGCCCGGACGCCCTCCTTGCGGAATTTGGCCGACACCTCGGTACGCAACTCCTCGCCGGCCTCGAAGGCCACCACCAGATCCAGGTCCGGGATCTTCACCGTGAGCGCCGCGCGGGCCCGCAGCCGCATCTCGATCCACTCCCGCTCCGGATCCCACAGCGCCACGTGATCGAAGTCGGCCGGGTCGAAGTCCGCACCCAGCTCCCGGTTCACGACTCTCAGCACGTTCTTGTTGAACTCCGCCGTCACCCCGGCCGCATCGTCATAAGCGGCGACCAAAACCTTCTCGTCCTTCACCAGATCCGTGCCGAGCAGCAGCGCGTCGCCCGGGCAGAGCAGCGACCGTACCGACTTCAGGAACACCGACCGCTCGTCGGGCAGCAGATTGCCGACCGTGCCGCCCAGGAACGCGATCAGCCGTGGCCCCGGGGTGCCCGGCAGTGCGAGACCGCCCGTGAAGTCGGCGATCAGAGCGTGCACGGAGAGATCGGGCCGTTGTGCGAGCAGGGCCTCGGCGGCGCCGCGCAGCGCGCTCTCGCTCACATCGACCGGTACGTAACTGTGCAGCGCGGGCAGTGCGTCCAGCAGGTGCCGGGTCTTCTCCGACGAACCCGATCCCAGCTCGATCAGGGTCTGCGCCCCGGACGCCGCAGCGATCTCCTCGACGCGGTCGATCAGGATCTCGCGCTCGGCGCGGGTCGGGTAGTACTCGGGAAGCCGGGTGATCTCCTCGAACAGTTCACTGCCGTGCGCGTCGTAGAACCACTTGGGCGGCAGTGTCTTCGGATGCCGGGTCAGGCCGTGCAGCACATCGGCGCGCAGCGCCGCGTCCGTCGCGTCCACCGGCAGGGTGCGGGTCAGCAGAAAGGGACTCACTCAGTGGGCTCCTTGAGCGGGGTCAGCAGAACTTCGGCGTGGGTCGCCGTCAGCAGCGTCCGGTCGGGGACCGCGCGCCACTGCGGATCGTCGTCGTACGGCTCCGAGGCCACGACCGTGCGCAGGCCGGGCTCGGCGAAATACCAGAGGGTGTCGCCCCAGGCCGTCGCCACGATCGTGGTGCCATCGGTGAGCAGCAGATTCAGCCGCGATTTTGGCGCCGCGGCCGCCACGTCGAGCACGGTGTCGGCGACGGCCTGCGGCAGTTCGTCGCCGTCGGCGAGGCGGTGTCGTACGAGGGCCCAGACCAGGGCCGAGTCGCAGCGGGCGGTGAGGGTCAGCAGTTCGGCCGGGGGCAGCGCGGCGGCGAGCGGTGCCAGGGACTCCGGCCAGCCCTTCACCGCACCGTTATGGCTGAACAGCAGCCGCCCGGCGGCGAACGGCGCGGCCGCCGCCTCGCCGTCGGCGCCCGCCTCGGTGGCGTCACGTACCGCGGCGAGCAGCGCCGGACTGCGCACCACTCTGGCCAGATCGGCGAACGTCTGGTCCCCCCAGAGCGGGCCCCGGCGCCGGTAGCGTCCGGGCACCGGATCGCCGTCCGCGTACCAGCCGACGCCGAAACCGTCTGCGTTGACGGTCCCATGCCTCTGGTGTCTCGGTGCCCAGGACTGGCGCACAAGGCTGTGGGGTGGTCGTGCCAGCAGTTCGCCGAGAGCCACCGACGGTCCCAGATACGCGATATGACGACACATCAGAGATCCCTCGCGGTGCGGAAACCGGAGAAGATCTGGCGTCGCACCGGCAGGTCCCAGTTGCGGAACGTCCCCCGGCACGCCACCGGATCCACGGCGAACGAACCGCCGCGCAGTACCTTGTGTGCCGGTCCGAAGAACACCTCGGAGTACTCGCGGTACGGGAACGCCGAGAAGCCGGGATAGGGCAGGAAGTCGCTCGACGTCCACTCCCATACGTCACCGATCAACTGCCTTGCACCGAGCGGCGACCGGCCTGCGGCGTACCCCCCCGCCGGTGCCGGCCGCAGATGACGCTGACCCAGGTTGGCCCGCTCGGGGGTCGGGTCCTCGTCGCCCCACGGATAGCGCAGCGAACGGCCCGACGCCGGGTCGTGGCGCGCCGCCTTCTCCCATTCCGCTTCCGAGGGCAGTCGGCGCCCGGCCCAGCGCGCGTATGCGTCCGCCTCGTACCAGCTGACATGGAGCACGGGTTCGGTCTCGGGGACCGTCTCGGTCACTCCGAAGCGGCGGCGCAGCCACTGGCCGGCGTCCCGGTGCCAGAACAGCGGAGCGGTCAGTTCGTGCTCACGGACCATCGCCCACCCCTCGGGGGCCCACCAGTGACGCTCGGTGTAGCCGCCGTCCTCGATGAACCGCTGGTACGCGCCGCAGGTGACCGGGGTCGTGTCGATGAAGAAGTCCGCCACGTCGCGCACATGGGCGGGACGTTCATTGTCGAGGGCCCACGGCTCGGTGGACGTACCCATGGTGAACGGGCCGCCCGGGACCAGTACTTCAGCAGGGAGCCCCGCCACGTCGGTGGGGGCAGGCGGCACCGGCGCGGTCAGCACGGCAGGACCCGATCTGAGCTGATGGGTGATCAGCATCGTTTCGTCGTGCTGCTGTTCATGCTGGGCGATCATGCCGAAGGCGAACCCGGCCTGCACCAGCGGACAGTCACCATGCAGTGCCGTGCCGTCGAGTACGTCCAGTGCGCGGCCACGTACCTCCGCGGCGTAGATGCGGGCCTCGGCGGGCGCCAGCAGGGGCAGCGAGGGGCGGGTCGCCCGGGGATGTTCGAACGCGTCGTACAGCCCGTCGATCTCCGGGCGCATCGCCTCCCGTCCGGCCACCCCGCGCAGCAGCCACAGCTCCTCCTGATTGCCGATGTGTGCGAGGTCCCAGACCAGGGGGGACATCAACGGCGAGTGCTGGGCGGTCAGTTCATCGTCGTCCACACTGTCGGTGAGAAGCGTGGTGCGTTCACGGGCGGTGAGCAGCGCGGCGAGGGCGCGCTGCCGGAGCGCCTCGGTGTCCGCCTCGTCCGGTCCGGCCGGACTGTGCGGATCGGATGCGGCGGGCGTGGGGGAGTCGGTCATGAGCGGGGCCCCTCGAAGTGGTGGCCCGAATCACCCGCTGAACCCGGCGCGAGCAGTTCGGGAAGATCGTCGGCCGGACATCGGCCCCGGGCGACGAAGCGGTCGTTGAAGTCCGCCACCGCCTCCTGCACGGCCGTGGTCGCTCCCATCCGGGGCAGCGCCTCCAGCGCGAGTTCGAAGCAGGCGGTGGCCGCCGACCGCAGTTCGGGATCGGTCAGGCCGTCGCGGGCGGCGCCCACCCAGAGCGGATTGCGCGGCGCGGGCCGTGGCCCGGCCGTTTCGGCCAGTGGCTTGACGGTGCGGTACACGGTCTCGGCGGCCTCCGGATCGTCGAACAGGGCGGTGGTGACGGCAAGCGGCACCAGCCACCCGTCCGCGCCGGGCTGCGCGTCGATCATGCGCAGCTCAAGATGTCCGCGCGGGCGCACGGGCGGAAAGAGGGTGCTGATGTGGTAGTCGAGGTCGGCGCGCACCGGTGGTCTCGGTGTGCCGGTGCGGATCCAGTCGCGGAAGGTCAGACCGTCCGGCACGGCCCATGGCCCCTCGTCGCCCCGGATGCACATCACCGGGGTGTCCAGGACATGCATGGCCCAGGCCTCGCGCGGCGGCAGATGACCGGGCGGTGCCAGGGACCGCCATGGATCGAGGTCGGCCCAGAGTGACTGCCGGGTGGACCGCCACGGTGTCGGGCGGCCGAACTGGAACGGCGAGTTCGCGAACACCGCCACCAGCACCGCGCCCAGCAGATGGGACAGCTGCCAGCGACGCCCGTAGCCGAGCGGACCCGGTTCCTCCTCTCCTGCGTCCAGGCATACTTGGACGGATGCGGTGCTGCACATCATGGCGCGGCCGGCCGGTCCCGACCTGTCGAACGAGACCTCCATGGCGTCGTAGCGGGGCTCGTGCAGCAGACGGCGCGGTGGATGCCACGGATCGACGCCGAGGCCCACCGGTGCGAGATCCGCCCGGTCCAGGGCGTCACGTACAGCGGTGAGATCGGCGGCGGTGGCATCGATGCACGCCATCAGGGAGTCGGCGGGGCGCGAGCTGAGCTCCAGCTGGCCGCCGGGTTCGAAGGTGAGCGCCGCACTCAGGGGAAGGGCCCGGAGAATGGCGGCGGCTGCGTCGAGACGGTGGTGGGGGACAGGGGCGCGGGGATGATCTCGGTGGTGAATGAGCCATTCGAGTTCGACGCCGACCGTGCGTGGCGGTCCGGTCTTGAAGCAGATGCAGCGCAGTAAATCCTCCGCCTCGCCCTCGCCGAGGGGCGGGGCCTGGCCGGGCGGACCGTGGTGGGCGGCTGTGTCGGATGACATGCCGGGCCTCCTTCTTCTCGGTTCGTCCGTGCCACCCAAACCCCTACGGGGGGATCGCACAAGGGTGCCCCTTTGCGTCGGAAATTCGGTTGCATCCATGCCGCTGGAGCGCCGAGCATGCCCCGTATGCACCACACGGGGGAGTACCGATGAGCGCACGGCTGCGCGGCATCGCGCGAGAGACCGAGGCCATTGTCGAGGCCGGCCGCTACCACACGCAGGAAGGGCGTGAGGTGAGCATCGAGCGTGCGCTGACCAGCGCACTCTCGGGTACCGGGCTGTACGGCCCCGAGCCGGTACCGGTCGCGGCACTCGACTCCGACCGCACACCGGTCGTCGAGGTCACCGACGAGAGCAGTCTGCAGGCGGCGCGCCGGATGACCGGCGAAGGACCCGGCAAGGTCGCCGTCCTGAACTACGCCTCCGCCCGCAATCCCGGAGGCGGCTACCTCAACGGCGCACAGGCCCAGGAGGAAGCCCTGTGCCGCGGCTCGGCCCTGTACGCCACGCTGCTGCGCGCCCCCGACTACTACGCCCACCACCGCGTTGAACGCAGCGCCTTCTACACCGACCGGGTGATTCACTCACCGTGCGTACCGGTGTTCCGCGACGACCGGGGGCGGCTGCTCGACACCCCGTACACCGCGGGCTTCCTCACCTCCCCGGCACCCAACGCCGGAGTCATCCGCAGCCGCACCCCCGAGGACGCGCACCGCATCCCCGCCGCGCTTGCGGCCCGGGCCGAACGGGTGCTGGAGGTCGCGGCGGTGCGCGGGTACCGCAGGCTGGTGCTGGGCGCCTGGGGCTGCGGTGTGTTCCGCAACGATCCGGCGGAGGTGGCCGGTGCGTTCCGGGCGCTGCTGCTGGACGACGGCAGGTTCGCCGGGCACTTCGAGCAGATCGTCTTCGGCATCCTCGACCGCAGCCCCGAATCCGCCATCAGGTCCGCCTTCGCCCGGACGTTCAGCGGTCGGTTCCAGCCGTAGCGCTCCCGCAGCCGGCCGGCGACCAGATCGAACCGGTCCCGGTCCAGAGCAGACGCCTCATGGATCTGGAGCGAGTCGACGATCAGCCCGAGCTTCTCCATCTCGGTCCCGCACGCCGCCCGGGTCTGCCCGGTGAGCTTCTCCCGGTCCCGGATCATGTCCTCGACCGTCAACCCGCCCACGATGGACCGCAGATGACCGGCAAACACGTTGTGCACCCGCTCCGACATCATCTTCTGCTGGTCGAGGAAGCGGCGGGCCGCATTGGCGATCGACACGAAGTCGTCGCCCACCTTGGAGATGACAACGCCCCGCACCTGCAGCGGAATCCCCTGATACGTGACGCAAACGACCGACAACTCGGTCTCGTTGAGGTCCAGAGACACCTTCCGCACCGCCTGAACCCCGGGCAGGACGAGCGTGCCGTGACCGGTGACGATCCGGAACCCCATGCCCTGCCCGAGACCCTCGGTCTTGTGCCTGGAACCGAGATGACCAGTGCTTCGTTCGGCTCGGCCACTCGCCACACATCAGCTTGAACAGGCCGATCAGCACAACGATGGCGGCAAGTACGAGCCCCGCCGTGACGCCGATGACCTGCCCCGGAGCGTACCCACGCCGCACGGGTCTGGAAGACTGCCCGACGCCATGAGCCAGTTACCGAACCAACCCACCGAAGGCCCCGTTCCGACCAGTGCCGATGTGGCACGGCTCGCCGGAGTCTCCCGGGCCACCGTGTCGTACGTACTCAACAACAACGCGGCCGTGCGGATCAGCGAACCCACCCGCCGCCGGGTCAGGGAAGCGGCCACCGAGCTGGGCTACGTGCCGCACGCGGCGGCCCGCAGCCTGCGTGCCGGACACACTCGCATGGTGCTGCTGCCCACCGTGAACTTCCCGGCCGGCCCGCTCCACCACCGCTTCTTCCACCAACTGGAATCCGGGCTGCGCCACCTCGACTACACCGTCGTCCAGTACGGCAGTACCGGTCTGGACGCCGACGACGCGCCCCGCGCCTGGGCCGAACTCCGTCCGGTTGCCGTCATCGCACCCGGCACGATCGCCCTCACCCCGCAGGGCATATCCGTACTCAGGCGATCCGGAGCCAAGGCCGTGATCACCCTCGGGCCTCGGCCGGTGGCCGGTGCCCATGCGCTGGTCATGGACCAGCGGGAGGTCGGCAGCTGTGCGATCGGACATCTGCTGGAGCGCGGCCGTCGCCGCATCGGCGTCGTCATGCCCGAGGAAAGCGGCCTGGGCCTGTTCGCCGAACCCCGGCTGGCCGGAGCGCGGCAGGCCGCACTGAGCCACGGCGCCCGTATCGAACCGCTGCCGCTGCGGCACGAGGAGGAGTCGGCTGCCCGGCTGGCCGCCCGCTGGCGCACCATGGGCCTCGATGCCGTGTTCGCGTACAACGACGAATACGCGATGCTCCTGATGAGGGCCCTTCAGGACGCGGGCATCGAGGTGCCCCGCGAGACGGCTGTGGTCGGCGCCGACGATCTGATGCTCGGCAGACTGCTGCGACCCCGGCTCAGCAGCGTGCGGATGGAGCTGGCCACGCCACAGCCGCTTGCGGACCTCGTCGACCGGCTGGTGCGGCACCCCGGCGGCGCCCCCGAGCACCACGACCTGCTGCGGGCCGGGGCGGTCCACCGTGAGTCCAGCTGAGCCGCCGACTCCGCACGGTGCAGCAGTGCGGCAACGTGCGCACCGCGCGCCGCTTGCTTAGCGTCATGACCATGAGTCATCCGCAGAGTTACGAGATCCTGCTGGTCCCCGGATTCGCCGAGGACACCACCGACGCCGCCGAGCCCGGCGGCGCCATCCGCTCGGCGGTCGTGGCGGCGACCGGCGAGACGGGGGCATCGGGCTACCCCCGGTATTCGGGCGAAGGCATCGTGGCGGACATCGATCCGGCGACGCACACGGTCGAGGCCCTGCTGGTCGACGGCGCCGAGCTGGACTACGGCCTCTCGGTCCGGATCAAGGAGAGGAACGCCGAAGGCAAGGCCGACAGCTGAGGCCGGGCCGCCCGCGTCCGGCCACGCAAGGCTACGGACGGCCACGGAAAGGGGCCCGACCGGACCGTCGGGCCCCTTTCCCCGCTCATGCGCGCACGGAGCCTACTTCTGTTCCGTCTGCTGGTCCTCGATGGACTTGCGGACCTCGTCCATGTCCAGCTTCCTGGCCTGCCCGATGATGTCCTCCAGCGCCGCCTCCGGCAGAGCCCCGGGTTGGGCGAACACCGCCACATTGTCCCGGACGATCATCAGCGTGGGAATGGAACGGATCTCGAAGGCCGCTGCCAGCTCCTGCTGCGCCTCCGTGTCGACCTTGGCGAAGACCAGGTCGCCGTGGCGCTCGGACGCCGCGTCGTAGACCGGCGCGAACTGCCGGCACGGGCCGCACCAGGAAGCCCAGAAGTCGATCAGGACGAAGTCGTTGTCACTGACGACCTGATCGAAGTTTTCCTTGGTGAGCTCAACGGTGCTCATGCTCTGCTACCTCTTCCTGTGCCCGTTCGGACCTGTCCCACACAACCGTGCCTGCACTTGCGCTATTCCGCCTGCCCATGTGGCCGTCGCGCACACCCACGACCAGACTGTCCCCATGACAGATGTTTCCCTGAACACCGAGTACGACGTCGTGGTGATCGGAGCAGGTCCGGTGGGTGAGAACGTTGCCGACCGGGCGCGTGCCGCCGGTCTGAGCACGGCGGTCGTCGAGGCGGAACTCATCGGCGGCGAGTGCTCGTACTGGGCCTGCATGCCAAGCAAGGCCCTGCTGCGCCCGGTCGTCGCCCGCGCCGATGCCCGCCGCATCCCAGGACTCAGCGACGCCGTGCAGGGACCGCTGGACACCGCAGCGGTCCTCGCCCGCCGTGATGAATACGCCTCGCACTGGAAGGACGACGGCCAGGCCGCCTGGCTGGAGGGGATCGGAGCGGACATCTACCGGGGCCAGGGCCGGCTCACCGGTGAGAAGACGGTCTCCGTCACCGCCGGCGACGGTACGGAACACCGGCTCACCGCCCGGCAGGCCGTCGCCGTCTGCACCGGCAGCCGCGCCGTCGTCCCCGCCCTTCCCGGCGTCGACGGGGCCCGTCCCTGGACCAGTCGGGAGGCGACGAGCGCCAAGAAGGTGCCCGGCCGCCTCGTGATCATCGGTGGCGGCGTCGTCGCGACGGAGATGGCCACCGTGTGGCAGGCCCTCGGCGCCCAGGTGACAATGCTGATCCGCGGCAAGGGGCTCCTGCCGAAGATGGAACCCTTCGCGGGCGAGCTGGTCGCCCAGGCGCTGACGGAGGCGGGCGCCGACATCCGTACCGGAACCTCGGCGACCTCCGTACGGCGCACGGTCCGGGACGGCCCGGTCACCGTGGAGCTGGAGAGCGGAGAGCATGTCGAGGCCGACGAAATCCTTTTCGCCACCGGCCGCGCTCCGCGTACCGACGACCTCGGGCTGGAAACGGTGGGCCTGAAGCCCGGCTCCTGGCTCAGCGTCGACGACAGCTGCCGCGTCGACGGCACCACCTGGCTCTACGCGGTCGGCGACGTCAACCACCGGGCACTCCTCACCCACCAGGGTAAGTACCAGGCGCGCATCGCGGGCGCGGCGATCGCCGCACGCGCCGCGGGCGCGCCGCCGCTGGAGACCGACCGTTGGGGCGCCCACGCGGCCACCGCCGACCACGCGGCCGTCCCGCAGGTCGTGTTCACCGACCCCGAGGCCGCATCGGTCGGCCTGACCCTCGCCGAGGCCGAGCAGGCCGGCCACCGCGCACGTGCCGTCGACTACGACCTCGCCGCGGTGGCGGGCTCCGGCCTGTACGCGGACGGCTACCGCGGCCGTGCCCGCATGGTCGTGGACCTCGACCGGGAGATCCTGCTCGGTGTCACCTTCGTCGGACCCGGCATCGGCGAACTGCTGCACTCGGCGACGGTCGCGGTCGCGGGCGAGGTCCCCATCGACCGGCTGTGGCACGCCGTCCCCGCATATCCGACGATCAGTGAGGTCTGGCTGCGTCTGCTGGAGGCGTACCGGGACGCGTAGGGCCCGGCCCGCCCGTCTCCAGCAGCTCCCAGGGCGGGGCGGCATCCGTGCTGACCGTGACGACGGCCGCGAGCAGCGACTTCGTGTACGGATGCCGTGGCGCCTCGAACATCTCCTCGGCCGTCCCCTCCTCCCTCGCCACCTCAGCGTTATTCATCACCAGTACCCGGTCACTGATCCGACGGATTACCGACAGGTCGTGCGAGACGAACAACAGGGGTGTCACCAGGCGCTGTTGGAGATCGTCCAGCAGATCCAGGATCTGAGTCTGTGCCGATGCGTCGAGCGTCGACACCGGCTCGTCGCACACCAGGGTCCCGGGGGACGGTGCGAGGGCGCGGGCGATGGCGACCCGCTGGCGCCGGCCGCCGGAGAGCTGTTGGGGCGGCGGTGGAGGTGCTCCGGGCCGAGGCCCGCCAAGCCCAGGAGTTCGAGCGTGCGTGCGGCCCGGTCCTCGTGGCGCGCGACACCCGTGCTTCCGGCCGTTGCCGCCGTCATCCTCGGCAAGCGGCCGGCTCCCCGCCTGGGCAACTGGAACGCGACGATCGCCGCATCCGCCAACTGTGCCGTCGTGATCGGACTCGCGTACGCGTTCCTGCCTTCGTTCAACGAGGTCGGAAAGGACTTCCCGGTCGGCCTGCTGGGGGAGTTCCGCCTGACCAAGCCCTACTAGCCGTGCAGCCCGCTCTCCGGGCCGGCCTCGTCTTCGGCCAGCTGATGAAACGGCCTCTCGTACCGAGGACCGACTCCGTCAGGAGCGGAAACGGTGCGGCGAACGAACCGGGCTGCCACGGCGGCCAGCCGACCGACGTACCACTGACCACCAGAAGCCACCGGAACCCGCCGGGAGCTCCCGGCGGGTTTCGCCGTCCTGCCCTGCGCAGCCGAGTCGACGGCTGTACTCAGTCGTAGCGGGCCGGCGACCGGGGAGTCACTCCTCGGCCTGCTGACCCCAGTCGATCCGGTAGTGCTTCAGCAGCGTGTCCTCCTTCACCAGGCGCATACCGACGGCTGTCATCACGTGCTGGGACGCGAGGTTGTCCAGATCGGTGTCGCCGTGCACGCAGCTCACACCCTGGTCGCGGGCGAACAGGAGCAGCGCGCGCAGCGCCTCGGAGGCGTAACCCATGCCCCGCGCCGAGGGAACGAGGCCGTAGCCGATCGTGACGTGCCCGTTCTCGTCCGGAGCGCCATGGAATCCCAGCCCGCCGATCACCTCTCCGTTCTCGCGGCGGCGTATCTCGTACGAACCGAAGGGACTGGGATCACCTGTCGTCGCGCATGTGCCGAGGAAGCGCTCGGCCGCCGCCACCTCGCCGGCGGAAGGGTATCCGGGCGCCCAGCGGACACCGTCGCCCGGCTTGCCCGCCGTCACCTGCAAGGCATCGGAGGCGCTCATCAGGCGGAGGAGGAGGCGGGGAGTCTCAAGGCTTGTCATGACCGAGTGAAGTATCACGTGGGGCGGGCGGAAGGCATCCGGATTGTCCGACGGGAGCGTCCGACGCGGGGCGGGGACCCCAATCTGTACCGGCTGATGAATTCACCGGCCATGCGTACGTCACCGGCTGCGGCTCTCGAGTCCCATCAGATCCTCAGGAACCAGGAACCAGGAACCAGGGAACCAGGAACCGGGCACCAGGAGCCAGGACCGGGCCGCGGCTGTGGGCAATCTGCGCCTGGCCCCCGAACTTGCCGCGCAGATGGTGATGCCGGCCAATGTGGGCGTGGCGCTGATGCTCGTCGCCCGCCCCGCGACCTTCAGCGACGCGAGCGTGTCACGGCGGGTGCGGGACGGGTACGCGACGCCGAGCTCGCCGGGGTCTTCACTCCGGACGCATCCGGCCCCCTTGCCGACGCGGACGACATGGGGACCGCCGTGTCCGAGACCCACGCGCAGGCCACCGCGGCCCGGCTGAACGCGCTGCTGCGGCAGTCGCCCGATCCGGCACTCAGCCCGGCCGAGGGCGCCCTCCTCACGGCCCGGCCGAACCGCCTGCCGAACGCCCCTCGCGATCGTTAGAGCCCTGTCCGGTCCACGTCGAAGTCGCCGGAGAACGCCGCCGCCATCCGCAGATGACCGGTCGCCTCCGCGCTCCGCCCCTGGCGCTCAAGCGTGCGGCCGAGCATCAGCCGCGCGTAGTGCTCCACCGGGTCGCGCTCCAGGACCGCCCGCAGCTCCGCCTCGGCCCTGCCGAGCCGAGCCGAGTGGTAGTAGGCCCGGGCCAGCAGCAGACGCGGGGAGACCTGCTCCGGCACCT
The DNA here is from genome assembly GCF_040295565.1 of Streptomyces sp. NPDC002785. Taxonomy (NCBI): domain Bacteria; kingdom Bacillati; phylum Actinomycetota; class Actinomycetes; order Kitasatosporales; family Streptomycetaceae; genus Streptomyces; species Streptomyces sp. NPDC002785. The sequence goes on from NZ_JBEOVN010000107.1 coordinate 23,236, forward strand.
CCTCGACCAGGCCTTCCAGAATCCGGGCCGCAGTCATGTACTCCTTCGTTTCGAAGAACATCTGCGCACGGTCCCAGCGGTCGGCGGCCGTACCGAACTCGAAATAGGTGTCACTCACTTGCTCTCCTCGTCCACGGACCGTCCCGGGACAGCTCCCGGCTCTGTCCAGCCATTGACCCGGCTACACGCTCAGCCGCGCGTCAGTCACCCGAACATGAGACGCTGGTTGAATATTCCACTAAACTATCGGCGTGGGTACCGGCACCCCGGGCCCGCACGGAATAGGTTGAGCGCCATGAGCAATCTCGATCGCCAGGCCACACTCTCCGTCTGCGGGGGACGGGGCTTCGTCGTCGCCGAGCCGGTGCGTGAACTCCTCACCCCGCGCCATGTCCGGCTGGGCGAGTCCACCGAGGTCCGCAGGCTCCTGCCCAATCTGGGGCGCCGGATGGTCGGCGCATGGGCCTTTGTCGATCATTACGGCCCCGACGACATCGCCGGCGAACCAGGGATGCAAGTACCGCCCCACCCCCACATGGGCCTGCAGACGGTCAGCTGGCTGCACGACGGCGAGGTCCTGCACCGGGACAGTGTCGGCAGTCTCCGCACGATCCGCCCGCGCGAGCTGGGACTGATGACCTCCGGTCGGGCCATCAGTCACTCCGAGGAGAGTCCGAAGTCGCATGCGAGGTTTTTGCACGGCGCCCAGCTCTGGGTTGCCCTGCCGGACGCGCACCGCCACGTCGAGCCGCATTTCCAGCACCACGCCGAACTGCCGACCGTCACCGCCCCCGGCCTCACCGCCACCCTGATCCTGGGCGAACTCGACGGCGCCACCTCGCCGGGCACCGCATACACCCCGATCGTCGGCGTGGACCTGGCCCTGTCCGGTGGAGCCGAGGCCCGCCTGCCGCTCGACCCGGACTTCGAGTACGCGGTGCTCTCGATGTCCGGCCAGGCCGAGGTCGACGGCGTACCCATGCTGCCCGGTTCCATGCTCTACCTCGGCTGCGGTCGCACCGAACTTCCCTTGCGCGGGGACACCGACGCGGGCCTCATGCTCCTTGGCGGCGAGCCCTTCGAGGAGGAGATCGTCATGTGGTGGAACTTCATCGGGCGTTCCCACCAGGAGATCGAGGAGGCCCGGACGGGCTGGATGGAGACGTCCCGCTTCGGAGAGGTGAAGGGCTACGACGGCGACCGGTTGCCCGCTCCCGAACTCCCGCCGGTGGCGCTGAAACCACGGGGTCGGGTGCGCTGACCTGGTGTGATGCGTTCGCTCTGCTCTTCCGCCGTGTGCCCTCGCTGCGTCCCTTCGCCGGTACGGCGGGGGGACGCAGTTGCGCCTGGCGTGGGTCGGCTCCTTGGGTGGTCGGTATGTGCAGGTGTTGGCACCTGTGACCAGGTCTGATCGGACACTTGCTGACCCTTTGCTGACTCTACTGACAAGTAATCAGATTGATGGAGTCGACGGACGCCAGCGGCTGGCGGCCAGTCGTCGGACCAGCTCGGTGGTGGTCAGCGAGCGCAGTGCTTCGCGTACCGCAGCGGGCGCGGTGATGATCAGTGATTTGATCTGGTTGATGGTCTGAGT
>NZ_JBEOVN010000108.1:0-24086 GCF_040295565.1 Streptomyces sp. NPDC002785
ACCCTCCTGGCCACCTGGACCGGCGCCTGCTCGATATGCGGCCAACCCGCACCCAAACCAGAACCACACCACAGGACCTAACAAAGCCCTACTAGGACCGACGGGGCGCGCCACGCGCCCTTCTCCTGCATCATCCGGGCCCGTCCGGCCATGATCCGCCGGACAGGCACCAGGCGCATTCAGGTGCTCGGCTCCCGCACCACCAGCGGGGTGCCGAGCACCTGGTGTCCACCGGTGGCCAGCATGCGCACCTCTCCTCGGTCGCTGATCTCCGCGCGCACGATTCCGGTCTCGTCCTCGTAGATCGGGTATCCACCCGCCCCCGACTGCGCCGTACGCCGGACGATCACCGTGTCGTCCTCCACGGCGGACGCCTGAAATACCAACTGGTAGCTCTCCGGGTAATCCATGGCGGTTCTCCCGATGCGGATGGGGCGGGGCATGGTCCGCCTGCACCCTCCATCGTCCCCCGCATGAGCCCACCGCGCCCGGGCAGCGGCCCACGGCTGCGGGCTGATACCCGGGCCACTTATCCTGAACCCATACGGGCGGTTCGACGGCACTCGGGCGCTTACCGGAGACATGCCCCCTTTCTCCCGAGTCGCGTGTGCGGCATGCACGACCGGGATCCCCGAAACCGGGAAGGGACACACCATGAAGGATGCCGACATGGGAGACGATGTCTACCAGCCCCAACAGCCGGAGGCCTCTGACCCCGCCGAGCAGCTCGACATCGAGGACACCCTGGACAACCGGGGGCTGACCGACCTCCTCGACGAGGGCTACTCCCCGCCCGAGCGGCCGTGGGCGGTGGAGGACCGGGGCACCACGGCCGCCGAACAGCACAGTGGCGAGCCACTGGAAGGCCGCCTGGCACGGGAACTGCCCGACGTCACCGAAGCCGACGGCGACGACCTGGGAGATCTGTCCGACGGTGACGGCGAGCTCTGGGACGCGGAGGTCGGTTCGGTACGCGCCGGCCGTCTCACCCGGCAGCTGGACATCAACGAGCCGGACACCCTTGCAGCCGAGGACGTCGGGATCGACGGAGCGGCGGCATCGGCCGAGGAAGCGGCCATGCATGTCGTCCCGGACAGCCTGGGGTGAGGAGGCGCTTCGCCCCCTGGCGCCAAGACCAGGAAAAGCAGCTCCGCCGACCCGATGCCGAGGCGGCGGCTGCCATGGCCGACGGCCCCGAACAGCCGACCGGCGGAGCGCGGGGGGCCGTAGTACGTTTCGCCGTACCGGCGATGGTGCGATGACGCGGCCGCCGCCGAGCCGGCCGATCGATCGACGCACAGTCAGGTGCTCGCACCTGCGCCTGTCGCGTGGCCCGCGCATTGCGGTGCCGTGGCCGGCGTACGGCACCCTTGTGAAGCGGGCGCCGGACCGCCCCGTCGTCAGGCCGGTTCGTCGAGGAACTTCCCGCCCTCCAGAAGGGTCTTGAGCGACGAGAGGATCACGACCCACCCGCCGCTGACGCCCTCCAGCATCCTGCTGTCCGGACTGTCGAACCCGTCATGGGTGATCGTCAGCTTGATGCCCATCTCGGGCTCCTCGGCCGGCTCGATGTCGAAGGTGACCTTCGACCGCTCCTGGACGGCCTTGCCCCACTCCTCGTCCGAGGCGAAGTCGAACATCTGGCGGTGCATGGGCTGCAGGGTGTGCCAGGTGTACGAGAGCCGCTTGCCGGGCTCCGCCTCCAGGACCCGCTGGCCGACCTCCTCGAACTCGCCGTCCGGATCCATCTTCCAGCGGACCGGCGCGCCGACCTCCCAGGTCGACTCGGGGCCGTAACCACCCATGTAGATCTTGATGAATTCGGGGTCGGTCAGCGCCTGATAGAGCTTCTCGGCGGTGGTCTGGATGTAGATGACGTAGACGAACTCGGGCTTGTCCATGACCGTTCCTTCCAGGGTCTGCTTGAGGTGGGACAGCGCGGTCAGGCGGTGGCGTTCGTACCGGCCGATCCAGCGGTCGGCGACTTCCTGGATGGGCAACGGGTTGAGGTAGTGCAGCTTCTCCCGGCCGTGGCGCACGGCGGTGACCAGCAGCGCCGATTCCAGCACCGCCAGGTGCTTGCTCACCGCCTGCCGGCTCATGCCCAGGCCCTCGCCCAGCTCGCGCAGGGTCTGGCCGCCCCGCGCGTTGAGCCGGTCGAGCAGCTCCCTGCGGCTCGGATCGGCGAGCGCCTTGAATATCGGGTCCATCGCCGCCATCACGGTCACCATCGCCTGTTCGTATTCCCGGCCCCCTCCCACCATAGGCAACCTTTTGGTTGCATGCCGAGCCGGACCGGCCCGAAGACGCCCCCATCACACCTCCGCTCGTCACGCCCATCGCTTCCGGGCCGCCGCAACGATTTCTGGAATTAACTTCTGATGTCTTGTCACGGCCGGTTCTACGCGCATAGCTTTTGCCCTCACCACACTTCGGGAGCAGCTCACCGTGCACATATCCAGACCCCGTTCCGTCCTGCTGGCCGGCGCCGTCGCCGTAACACTCTCGGCCACGGCGCTGCCCGCCGCCTTCGCCGCTCCGTCCTCGACCGCCGTGATCTCCGAGGTGTACGGCGGCGGGGGCAACTCGGGTGCGGCGCTCACCCGAGACTTCATCGAGCTGGCCAATGCCGGTTCCGCCGCGTACGACCTCTCCGGTTTCAGCGTGCAGTATCTGCCTGGCACACCCTCCGCCGGTTCGCTGTGGCAGGTATCCGCACTGAGCGGGTCCGTCGCCCCCGGCGGCCGCTACCTCGTCGCCGAGGCCGCGGGCACCGGCGGCACCGTCGCCCTGCCGACGCCGGACGCCACCGGCACGGTCGCGATGGCTGCCGGCAGCGGAACCGTCGCGCTCGTCTCCGGCACGACTGCGCTGACCTGCAAGACGGCGGCCGACTGCGCGGCCGACACGCGGATCGTGGACCTCGTCGGCTACGGCTCCGCGGTCGTACGGGAGGGCAGCGGCCCGGCGGCGGGAGCGTCGAACACCTCCTCGGTGGCGCGCGGTACGTCCCTCGTCGACACCGACGACAACGCCGACGACCTCACCGCGGGCAACCCGGCACCGGTCAACTCGGCCGGTGAGACATCCGGCGGCTCCGGTCCGGAGGACCCCGGCGGCCCGACCGAACCAGGCACCGTCCGGATCCACGACATCCAGGGCACCACCCGTGTGTCGCCGCTGAAGGGCCGGCCGGTGACCGGTGTCCCCGGCATCGTCACCGGCGTACGGACCACCGGTTCGCGCGGCTTCTGGATCCAGGACACCGCGCCGGACACGGACCCCCGTACCAGTGAGGGGGTGTTCGTCTACACCGGCTCCACCGCGCCGGACGTCGCCGTGGGCGACTCGGTGCTGGTCAGCGGCAAGGTGGACGAGTACTACCCATCGTCGACCACCCAGTCGATCACCCAGATCACCGCCCCGAAGACGACAGTTCTGTCCTCGGGCAACGCGCTGCCGGCCCCGGTCGTGCTCGACGCGGCCTCGGTGCCGGACGCGTACGTCCCCTCGGCGGACGGCGGTTCGATCGACCCGCTGGCCCTCGACCCGTCGGCGTACGCCCTCGACCTCTACGAGTCGCTCGAAGGCGCCCGGGTGCGGATCTCCGACACCCGGGTGACGGGGGCGACGACCGCGTACGACGAGGTCTGGGTGACCGTCAAGCCGGACGAGAACCGGACCCGTCGGGGCGGCACGCTGTACTCCTCGTACGACGACCAGAACACCGGCCGTATCAAGGTGATGTCGCTCGCCCCGGCCCGGCCCGTGCCCGTCGCCGACGTGGGCGATGAGCTGTCCGGCGCCACCACCGGCGTCATGGACTACGCGTCCTTCGGCGGCTACAGCCTCCAGGCCACCGAGCTCGGCACGCTCACCGACAACCACCTCCGGCGCGAAATCACCCGGAAGCAGAAGGGCAACGAGCTCGCCGTCGCCACGTACAACGTGGAGAACCTGGACGCCCTCGACGAGCAGGCCAAGTTCGACACTCTCGCCGAGGGCGTCGCGGCCAACCTCTCCTCCCCGGACATCGTGTCGCTGGAGGAGATCCAGGACGACAACGGTGCGGTGAACGACGGCACGGTCGGCTCAGAGGCGACGCTGAAGCGGTTCACCGACGCGATCGTCGCCGCGGGCGGTCCGCGGTACGCATGGCGGTACGTCACCCCCGAGAACGGCAAGGACGGCGGCGAACCCGGCGGCAACATCCGTAACGTCTTCCTCTTCAATCCCGAGAGGGTCGACTTCGTGGACCGCGCGGGCGGCGACGCGACCACCGCCGTGACCGCGGTGAAGACGAAGAAGGGGGTGAAGCTCTCGGCGTCGCCCGCCCGGATCGCCCCGACCAGCGATGCGTGGGCCGACAGCCGCAAGCCGCTCGTCGGCGAGTTCCGCTTCCATGGGAAGCCGGTCTTCGTCATCGGCAACCACTTCACGTCCAAGGGCGGCGACCAGCCCCTGCACGGCCGGTACCAGGAACCGCGGCGCAGCTCGGAAAGCAAGCGGGTTAAGCAGGCGGCGGAGGTGAACACCTTCGTCAAGTCGCTGCTGGCCGCGGACGATTCGGCCCGGATCATCACGCTCGGCGACCTCAACGACTTCGCCTTCTCCCCGACGATGGACGCGCTGACCAGCGGCGAGGTGCTCAAGCCACTGATCACCACGCTGCCTGCGAGTGAGCAGTACAGCTATGTGTACGAGGGCAACTCACAGACGCTGGACCACATCCTGACCAGCCCCGGCGTCCGCCGCTTCGACTACGACGTGGTGCACATCAACGCGGAGTTCGCGGACCAGGCGAGCGACCACGACCCGCAGATCGTGCGGGTGGGCGTCAACACAAAGGGCTAGGACGGGCGTTGACCTCCGAGCCCGCGCGGACACCGCGGGCCGCGTGGGGACGGCCGGTCACCGGCCGTCCCCACTGCGCCATCCCGGCGGACGCCGACCGGGCCGCGTTCACCCAGGGGTACGTGTACTCCAGCTTCCTGCTCCATGCGGAGCACGCCGGCGAGTGGTACGGCGTATCGGCGCACGAGATCCCGCGGAAGGGTGGGCGAGGCGGGGTACGTCGGCGGCCAGGAGGACATGATCACCAATGTGGCGCTGCCCCTCGTCGCCGAACGGGAGCGGGGTCCGGTGCGTGTCTGACGTTCGCCTCTCGACCCTGCCCGGTGACCGCCGAACAGGTCACGGGCAGGGCTCTGACCTGCACCTCAACTGCGTTGGAGTGAAAGGGGGTTCGACACACGATGAAGTGATTGTCATGCCCTGAACACGTCGATACTCTGAGCGGGCTTCGGCCCCTCGGCCCATCCCACTCGGGCCCGGGGCCGTTCTTCTCCCCCACAGAGCAGGAGCAGGTATGCCCAGACGAGCCGCCGCCCACAGCAAGGTCGGCGCATCCGTCCTAGCAGCCCTCACCGTCACGGCCCTGGCCGCGACCGGCAGCCCGGCCTTCGCCGCTCCGGCCGACGGCCCTTCCATGAAACAGGCGTTCGCGCGGGCGGCCTCGAAGTTCGACGTACCGCGTGATCTGCTCGCCGCCGTCGGGTACGGCGAGACCCGTCTCGACGGCCACTCCGGGCGCCCCAGCCAGGCGAACGGGTACGGCGTGATGCACCTGGTGAGCAACCCCACGAACCCGACACTGGAGCGGGCGGCCGCCCTCACCGGCGAACCCCTCGCCGACCTCCGCACCGACACCGCGGCCAACATCCTGGGCGGCGCGGCGGTACTGCGCAGTTACGCGGACAAGATCGGCCTCGACGACCGGGAACGCGACGACGTCAACGCCTGGTACCCGGCCGTCGCCCGGTACAGCGGCTCGACGGGGCAGGCCGCCGCCCTCTACGCCGACACCGTGTACACCTTCCTGGCCCACGGGCTCTACGCCACCGTCCCCGGCGGTGAGCAGATCTCGGTGACGGCCCGTCCGGTCTCACCGCAGAAGGGCTCGCTCGACAGCACCGACGTACTTGCCCAGAGCCCCGACTACCCGTCGGCCCTGTGGGTTCCGGCCCATGCGAAAAACTTCACCGCGGGCCGGTCGGCGAAGATCGACAAGGTGATCATCCATGTCACACAGGGCTCGTACGCGGGCTCGATCAGCTGGTTCCAGAACCCGACGGCACAGGTGAGCGCCCACTACGTGGTGCGTTCCTCCGACGGCCAGATCACCCAGATGGTGCGTGACCGCGACACCGCGTACCACGCACGGAGCCAGAACGCCTCGGCGCTCGGCATCGAGCACGAGGGATTCGTCGACGACCCGTCCTGGTTCACGGACACGATGTACCGCTCTTCGGCGGCCCTGACCAAGCATCTGTGCGACCGGTACGGGATTCCGAAGGACCGGGCGCACATCATCGGGCACAGCGAGGCACCGGGCAACGACCACACGGACCCGGGCCCGTACTGGGACTGGACGCGCTACATGCAGTTGGTGGGCGGGGACACCGGCGGCGGCACCAGTGACGGACTGAGCTTCACCGCGTACGCGACCCAGCGGAGCGGCTCGACGGGGGCCCAGGTCAAGGCGGTTCAGCAGCTGCTGAGCGAGCAGGGCTACGTGGTGGGCGCGGTGGACGGCAGCTTCGGCCCGGCCACACACAATGCGGTGATGGCGTATCAGTCGACCCACCGCCTGACGACCGACGGCGTCGTGGGACGCAGGACCTGGACCGCGCTGCTGTCCGCCGGTCCGACGACAACCCTCAAGCAGGGCGCCTCGGGCGACGGAGTGAAGCGGCTCCAGCGCGCACTGACCGCGGCGCTCGGCTCGACGGTCGGCATCGACGGGAGCTTCGGCCCGGCGACGCTGACGGCGGTGCACAGCTACCAGGCGAGCCGGAGCCTGACGGCCGACGGCATCGTGGGGCCGGGCACCTGGGCGGCGCTGCAGGCGGGGCACTGACGAAGGTCTCACGGGCGCGGGGCGGGGTGGTGCGGACAGCGCGCCACCCCGCCCCGCGGGCGGACGACGCTGCATTCGACACACGCCCCGGCACTCTCCCCCAGCACCGTCAAGACCCGCGTCACGTTTGAGTAACCTGCTGGAAACCCTTGACGTTTCTCCTGACTCGTTCTTAACCTCGCTGCGTAGTTCCTACTTCTTGCAGTTCACGTGCTGCGGCGCTTTCCGCAGTGTTTTGACAGGCACAGACATAGACCACCTGTCGGTGGTTTCGTCATGCCTGTTTTTTGTGCTCCCCGTGCCGCCGATGGGTCTTCCTCGAAGGCGGATTCATGGCACAACGTCCGAGCGTCAAAGGCGTCGCCGACGTCGTTGCGCTCATCGATGGGCTGGGAAAGATCACCGGCCGGGCGCAAGTCATCTGGTTTCTCGTGTTCGGCGGGCTGTTCCTCGACGCCTATTCGAATGCCGCGCTGAGCGCCGGTCTGGGACCGATGACGTCCCAGATGGAGCTGACCAGCACCCAGGTCTCGATCCTCACGGCCACCGCTCCGGCCCTGGCGATCATCTTCAACCCGGTCGGCGGCTGGCTCGCCACCCGGATCGGCCGTGTCCCCCCGCTGCTCATCGCCAAGGTGTTCGCCATCGCGGGCGCCCTGCTCGCCGCCTTCGCCGGTGACTTCACCGTCGTCTGGCTCGGCCGGGTGCTGGTGGGTGTCGCGTACGGCATCGACTTCGCGGTCGCCATGGCGCTGCTCGCCGAGTACACGCCCGCGAAGCTGAGCGGCCGGCTGAACCTGTGGCAGGCCGTCTGGTACGTCGCCACCACCAGCAACCTCGCCCTCGCCCTGCTCTTCTTCAACCTGGACGTCGGCTCGGACATCTGGCGCTGGTCGGTCGGCTCGGCCGCGGTCGTCGCGGCCGCGCTGCTCCTGGGCCAGTGGCTGAAACTCCGGGAGAGCCCCACCTGGCTGGCGGGCAAGGGACGCCTGGACGAGGCCGTCGTCAACCTGGACAGGATCTACGGGATCAAGGCCGTCGCCGGTAAGCCCGACGAGGCGACCCGTGCCGCCACCGAGGCTCCCGCCATCGGATTCCGGCAGGCCGGACTGCTCTTCAAGGGCGAGTACCTGCCGCGCACGGTCCTCTCCTCGGTGATCTCGCTCGGGCAGTCGATGCAGTACTTCGCGGTCGGCTGGTATCTCCCGCTGATCAGCCTGACGATCTTCGGCGAGAGCTTCGAGAAGGCCACCATCGGCTCGATGGTCTTCAACGCCTTCGGTATCGCGGGCGGGCTCCTGTCCGCGTACTTCGGCCGCCGGCTCGGACTCCGGCTCAGCTCCGCCGCCGGATTCGCCGGAGTCTTCGTCGCCCTGGTCTCGATGGGGCTGACCTTCGAGAAGGTACCCACGGCCGTTGCGTTCCTGCTGCCGGTCCTGTTCATCCTCTGCCACTCCTCGGGCCCCGGCGCCAACGGCAAGTCCATCGCCGCACTCTCTTACAGCAGTGATGTCCGTGCGCTCGGCACCGGCGTCACCGGGATGGTCGGCAGCTTCGGCAGTGTCGTCGGGCTGTACGTCTTCCCGCAGATCAAGGACTCGCTCGGGCTCGCCGACACGTTCCTGGTGCTCTCCGTCGTACCGCTGCTCGGCCTGATCACCTGTCTGGCGATCAAGTGGGACCCCACCAAGGCCGCTTCGCCCGACGAGGCCGCCGGACGGGACCGTGCCGCCGTCGGCGCACGGGCCGGCTCGACGGAATCCGCGGAGTCCCTGACCGCGCGCTGACCGGCCACCGGACCTGCCGCATCACACGATGGTCCCCTCCCCTCCGTATCCCTCCGCACAGCTCGCGATGCTCGCAATGAAAGGGCTGCAATGACGCAGACGTTCCCCGGCGCCGCCCCACGGCGCGGTGTGCTGTCCATCGACGAGGGCACCACGGGCACCAGGGCCGGAGTCGTCCTCGACTCGGGCGCCGCCCACGAGGTGTTCTACCGGTCGATCAGGGTCAGCCATCCGGACGACCTCTCGGTCGAGCAGGACCCGATGGAGATCTGGACCGCCACCGTCGAGGTGGCGCGCCGGGCCGTCGGCCGGGCCCGCGAGGAGGGCATCAAGATCACCGCGGTGGCGCTCTCCACCCAGCGCGCCACGGCGATGCTGTGGGACCGGGTCACCGGGCGGCCGTTGCTGCCCGCGGTGGTGTGGCAGGACCGGCGTCACGCGACCGAGCTCACCGCGTACGAGGCGGAGTGGGACGCCGCGCTGCTGGCCCGCCAGGGCCGGCCGGTCGGCGCCCGTGCCCCGTTCCTCTGGGCCGCCCGGCAGATCGCCGCGCACCCTGAGGTGGCCGCCGCCCACCGCGAGGGCCGGCTGCTCTTCGGCACCGTCGACACCTGGCTGATCTGGCGCCTCACCGGCGGCACCGTACACGCCACCACCCCGACCAATGCCGCGTCCACCGGCGGCTATCTGCTGGAGCGGCACGCCTGGGACGAGGAGTGGATCAGCCACCTCGGCTTCCCCCTCGACCTCCTGCCGGAACTCCGCTCCGACGACGCCGGATTCGGTACGACCGACCCGGCCGCCCTCGGTATCGCCGTCCCGCTGGCCGCCTCCATGGGCGACCAGCACGCCGCACTCGTCGCGCTCGGCGGCCTCGCCGCCGGGCAGGGCATGTGCGTGTACGGGACCGGCGCCTTCGTCGACGCGGCGACCGGCACCACGCCCGCCCTGCCCCGGCCGGACATCTCCGGGGTGCTCGCCCAGCCCGGCCGGCGGCAGGGCGACATCAGCCACTACAGCCTGGAGGCCTACACCTCCACGGCGGGTTCGGCGCTGCGCTGGCTCTGCGACGACCTGGGCCTGTTCGCGTCGCCGAAGGAGCTCGGTGAGGAGGCGGGCCGGGTCCCCACCCGGCCGGGCCGCACCCCGCGTTTCGTCCCGGCACTCGCCGGGGTCCGTACGCCGGTCTGGCACCCGGAGGCCACCGCATCCCTCACCGGGCTCACCCTCGCCACCACCCGCGCCGATCTCGCGCGCGCCGTGCTGGACGGGATCGCGCACTCGGTGTGCGACCTCATCGACGGGGTCGCCGACACCATGGGCACGCCGTTCACCCGGCTCCGAGTCGGCGGCGGCGTCTCCGGCAGCGACCCGCTCATGCAGATCCAGGCCGACCTGACCGGCCTGCCGCTGGAGCGGGTCTCCGACTCCGCGACCGCCAGCCTGCGCGGCACCGCCTATCTGGCCGGTGTCGCCCAGGGCCTCTGGTCCTCGCTCGAAGAGGTCGTCGAAGCACAGCCTCACGGCCGGAGCTTCGAACCCGCGATCACCGCGGCCGAACGCACGGCGCAGCGGTCCGCCTGGCGCGACGTGCTGATCGCCCACCTGAACGACCCCGCGCTGCTCCCCCCGAAGGACCCCGAACCTCACACCCCCCACTGACGGCTCCCGACCGTCGCACTGGCGGCCCGTACCCGACCACGCGGCCGCCGCACCGAAACACCAGGAGTTGATGTTGTGATCACCATGCCCGCCCGGAAACCGCGGCGCAGCGCCGCGGCGACCCGCCGAACGCCCCTGCTGCTCGACCGGGCAGCCCTCAAGCGCCGACTGGCCGACGACACGTACGACGTGCTCGTCATCGGCGGCGGCATCACCGGGGCGTACGCCGTGCTCGACGCCGCCTCGCGCGGGCTGCGCGCGGCACTCGTCGAGAAGGACGACTTCGCCTCCGGTACGTCGTCGAAGTCCTCGAAGATGGTGCACGGCGGCCTGCGCTACATCGAGCAGGGCAACGTCAACCTGGTCCGCCACTCGCTCCTGGAGCGTCACCGCTTCCGCAAGAACGCCCCGCACCTCGTGCACCGGCTGCCGTTCCTCTTCCCGATCCTGGAGAAGGAAGGCATCTTCGACGCCCGCCTCGCCAAGGGCTTCGAGGGTCTGCTGTGGACGTACGACCTGGTCGGCGGCTGGCGGATCGGCAAGCTCCACCAGCGGCTCACCGTTCCCGAGGTCCTCGCCCAGGCGCCGACGCTGCGCGCCGAGAACCTCAAGGGCGGGCTGATGTACTTCGACGCCCGTACCGATGACGCCCGCCTCGTCCTCACGATCGTCCGCACCGCCGCCGCGCTCGGCGCGACGGTCCTCAACGGTGCGAAGGCCGAGGGCCTGCTGATGCAGATGGGCAAGGTGTCCGGCGCCCGGGTCTCGGCGGACGGCGACACCATCGACATCCGCGCGCGGGCCGTCGTCAACGCCACAGGGGTGTGGACCGACGAGCTCGACGCGAAGGCGGACGACGGTCACAAGCCGCAGGTACGGCCCGCCAAGGGCGTCCACATCGTGGTGCCGTGGGACAAGGTGCGGATCAACTGCACCGTCACCGTGCCGATCCCCGGCCGGGCCCGCCGGGCGACCTGCACCCGCTGGGGCAACAGCGTCGTGCTCGGCACCACGGACGAGGACTACCAGGGTTCCCCCGACGATGTGCACTGCACCCGTGAGGAGATGGACTTCCTGCTGGAGGGCGCCAACACCGCCTTCGAGGGGAAGCTCACCCCGGACGACGTGGTCGGCTCCATAGGCGGCCTGCGTCCGCTGGTCGGCGGCAAGGAGGGCGCGACGCTCGACATGCGCCGCGACCACCACATCACCGTCGGCCGTACCGGCATGGTGACGGTGACCGGCGGCAAGCTCACCACCAGCCGGCACATGGGCGAGCTCGTCATCAACAAGGTGATGACGGTCCTCGGCCGCAAGGGGAAGAGCCGCACCACCGATCTCCCGCTGCTCGGCGGCGCCGGATACGACGCCGAGGCCGTCGCCGCGTCCGGTGGCATCGCCGCGCACCTGGGCGAACGCTTCGGCACCGAGGCTCGCTTCGTCGGCGACCTGATCCAAGGCGACCCGGCGCTGGCCGAGCCGATCGTCGCGGGACTCCCGTACACCAAGGCGGAGGTCGTGTACGCGGCCCGCGCCGAACTGGCCCGCTCGGTCGACGACGTCCTCTCCCGCCGGATGCGCGCCCGCCTGTTCGCCCGGGACGCCTCCGTCGACGCCGCCGGGGCCGTCGGCGCGATCCTCGGCCAGGAACTGAACCTCTCCCAGGCCGAGGTGGAGCGTTCGGTCTCCGAATACCTCGCAGCCGTCCGTCACGAAAAGTCCGTACTCCTCGAAGGGGCAGCAGCATGATCAGCCGTCAGACCATCACCCACCCGTTCAACCGGGGCAACTACACGATCGGCGCCCCCAGCTTCGCCAAGTGGGCGCAGAACACCCCGATCGGGGACGGCGAGGCCGCCCTCCAGACCGACCCGGTCGAGGTCTCCGAGGCCGTGGTCGAGGCGCTGCGCGAGGCCGCGCACGCGGTGCACACCTCCCGCGACGAGGTCGTCACCCGGACCCGTGACTGGTGGGCCGGCTCGATGATCGGCGAGACCGAGGGCCGTCCGGCGACGCCGAACGCCGTGATCGTCGAGGCGGCCGACGCCGACCAGGTCGCGGCCGTGTTGCGGATCTGCCACGAGGCCGGCATCCCGGTCACCCCGTCCGCGGGCCGCTCCAACGTCACGGGCGCGGCGCTCCCCGTGTTCGGCGGCGTCGTCCTGGACGTCTGCGGACTGAACGAGATCACCGGCTTCGACGCCGAGTCGAACATCGTGGACGTCCAGGCCGGCATGTTCGGCGACCTCTTCGAGAAGCAGCTCCAGGAGGAGTACGGCGTCACCACCGGCCACTGGCCGTCCGCGTTCGCCGTGTCCACGGTCGGTGGCTGGATCGCCTGCCGCGGCGCCGGTCAGCTCTCCACCCGTTACGGCAAGATCGAGGACATGGTCGTCGGCGTCGACGTCGTGCACGCGGACGGTACGCGTGCCACGTACGGCGACTACGCCCGCGCCGCGGTCGGCCCGGACCTGCGCCAGCTGTTCGTCGGCTCGGAGGGCACCCTCGGTGTCATCGTCTCGGCGCGGCTGCGGGTCCACCCACTGCCGGAGTACGCCAATGCCGTCGCGTTCGGCTTCAAGACCTTCGCCGAGGGCCTGGACGCCTGCCGCAGGATCATGCAGCGCGGTGCCACTCCTGCCGTGCTGCGGCTGTACGACGCCCTGGAGTCGGGCACCCACTTCGGCCATCCGGAGACCAACCTCCTGCTCATCGCCGACGAAGGTGACCCGGCCATCGTCGACGCCTCGATCAAGGTGGCGCGGGAGGTCTGCGAGGCGTACGGCCCGGAGCTGGACAGCAAGACCGTCTTCGAGCGCTGGCTGGATGAGCGGATGCTGGTCGGCAAGTCCGCCGACGGCTTCACGCCTGGTCCCGGCTTCGTCGCCGACACCCTGGAGATGGCCGCGTCCTGGACCGACCTCCCGGTCATCTACGACGAGGTGGTCGCCGCGATCCAGTCGGTGCCCGGCACCCTGGCCGCCTCGGCCCATCAGTCCCACGCGTACACCGACGGGGCCTGCGTCTACTTCTCGTTGCGCGGCGATGTGGCGCCGGAGTCGCGCCGCGACTGGTACCGCTCGGTGTGGGATGCGGCCAACGCCGTACTCATCAAGCACGCGGCGGCGCTCAGCCACCACCACGGCTGCGGTCTGCTGCGCGGCCCCTACCTGGAGGAATCCCTCGGGGCGGGCTTCGCGACGTTCGTCGCGGTGAAGAAGGCCCTGGACCCGGCCGGCATTCTCAACCCTGGCAAACTGGGCCTTCCCAGCCGATTCGGTACGTCCCCGCTGAACTGATGTCAGTCGCCACGAACCCTCCTTCTCCAGGCAGGCCCTTGCCATGACCCCTTCCCCGTCCCGGTCCAGTGCCGCACTCGACCCCCGGCTCGCCTCGGCCTTCGCCGAGGTGCCGGTCGTCGCGTCGGTCGTCGGCACCCAGCCGCTGCGGCAGTTCCTGACCGCACCGGCGAAGGTGTGCATCCTCGCGTCGCTCGCGGTGGGGCAGCTGCCGCAGGTCGTGCCGGCGCTGGGCCGGGCGGGGAAGACCGTGTTCGTGAACGTGGACAGCAGCCCCGGTCTGGCTCAGGACCGGGGCGCGCTGGAGTTCATCAAGAACATGGGCGCGCACGGCGTGGTCAGCACCCGGCTCTCCCTCATAGAGAAGGGCCGCCCGCTCGGCCTGCTGACGATGATGAAGGTGTTCGTCACCGACCGGTCCAATCTGCGCCGCTCCACGGACGCCATCTCGCGCGGGGCGCCGGACCTGGTCGAGATCATGCCCGCCCCGATCGTCGCCCGGATGAGCGCGCAGGCACAGCGCGCGATGTCCCCGTCGGTCGCGGCCGGCTTCGTGGAAACCGCCGCGGACGTGGCGCTCGCGCTGGCCCTCGGGTCGGCCGCGGCCGCCACGTCCGACCCCCGCCTCTGGCACCTGCGCCGGGACCAGCTGCCTCCGGTCCCGCCCGCCGCCCTGAAGAGGCCCGCCGCACCCCAGGAGTAGTCCCCCATGACATATGTGGTCGTAGCCCACTACCGCACCAAGTCCGGCGAGGAGAACACCGTTCTTCCTCTGCTCGACACGATGACCGCCGCCTCCCGCAACGAGCCGGGCAATCTCGCCTACCGGGTCCACCAGGGCATCGAGGACCCGCGGGCGATCGTGCTGTACGAGGAGTACGCCTCCGAGGCCGACTTCACCGCGCACTGTGAAACGTCACATTTCCAGGAGATCGTGCTCGGCAAGATCGTCCCGCTGCTGGAGAGCCGCGACGTGCTGCGCTGCGCTCCGCGTCCGGAGGTTCGGGCATGAAGACCCGCGCGGTGGTGCTGCGCGGGATATCGACGGCCCGCCCCTATTCCGATACCCGTCCGGTCGAGGTGGAGGAGCTGGAGCTGGGCGCCCCGCGCGAGGGCGAAGTGCTGGTCCGTATCGCGGCCGCCTCGCTCTGCCACTCGGACCTCTCGGTGGTCAACGGCGACCGGGTCCGCCCGCTGCCGATGGCGCTCGGCCACGAGGCGGTAGGTGTCGTCCAGGACACCGGACCGGGTGTCAGCCGTGTCTCCCCCGGCGACCATGTAGCGCTGGTCTTCGTGCCCAGCTGCGGTTTCTGCGGGGACTGCGCGGCGGGCCGCCCGGCCCTGTGCGCGCAGGCAGCGGCGGCGAACGGCTCGGGCGCACTGCTGCACGGCCCGTCGCTGCTGACCGACGCCTGCGGCAATCCGGTCCACCATCAGCTGGGCGTCTCCGCGTTCTCCGAACACGCTGTGCTGGCCCAGGAGTCAGTGGTCCCGATCCCCAAGGACATCCCGTTCACCGTGGCGTCGATGTTCGGCTGCGCGGTCCTGACGGGCGCCGGTGCCGTCATCAACACGGCGGCCCTGCGTCCCGGCCAGTCGACGGTGGTCTACGGCCTCGGCGGCGTGGGCCTCTCCGCGGTTCTGGGCGCCCGTGCTGCGGGGGCGTACCCGATCATCGCAATCGACCCGGTCCAGGAGAAACGCGACCTGGCCATCCGGCTGGGCGCGACGCACGCGTACGCCCCCGGCGCCGCGATCGAGGCGGTGCGCCAACTCACCTCCGGCGGGGCCGAGTTGGCGGTGGAGGCGGTGGGCAGCCCCAAGGTCATGGCCGAGTGCCTGACGGCCGTGCACCGGGGCGGCAAGGTCGTCTCGGTGGGTCTCCCCGCCCCCGACCGGGTGCTGGAGGTCCCGGCCCTGGCGTTCGCGGGCGAGGGCAAGTCGCTGCTGGGCTCGTACATGGGTGACGCGGTCCCGCGCCGCGACATCCCGAGGTTCCTGGACCTGTGGCGGGCGGGCCTGATGCCGGTGGAGCAGATGCACACGGGCACGCTGCCGCTGACCGGCATCAACACGGCGTTGGAGGAGTTGGCTTCGGGCCGGGCGATCCGCCAGGTCGTCGACACGTCAGGGATGCTGAACGCCTGACGCGGCGCCCGGAATCCGTTGACGGCGCTCCTGCCGGTTGCAGGGGCGCCGTCAGTATCCGCCTGCGGCACCCGGGCGATGTGACATGTCATTCGGGCCGCTTGTTCGCGTCATTCGCACCGGAAGGCGTACGTCGTACGGCGACCTTGCGACGGTTGATACGCCACCCCTTCTCACCGCGCACGATCACGTCCTCGTACGTCACACTTCCGCTCGTACCGTCCGCCTTGATTCCGATCCCCTTGGACCGGGCGCGCACCTGATCGTCACCGACCTCGGTGAGGACGACGTTGGTGACGTGATGACTGACGGGGCCGCGTTCCCCCATCGCCCTGGCCGCGTCCCGGAAGGCCTCCAGCCCGTGCATCGTTCCGTGGCCCAGGTCCGAGGCGTCGTAGACGACATCGGCAGTGAACAGCTCGTCCAGACGGTCGAGTTCACCGTCGTCGATCAGATGCCCGTGCAGAGAGATCAGTTCCGTGATGGCCATACGGTCCTCGGCGCCGAGTGTCATCGCCAGTCCTTTCGCGAGTTCTCCGAGCGGCCTGCGGCGGTGGCCCACTCCAGCGGCTGCAGCGTCCGCCCTCCGGTGCACACTGCCGGTGCTCGGTGCGCAGTGAATGCGCAAGTTGGAGGTTCCTTGGTAGGTGTTCAGGAACGAGAGTTCCGCCTCGTAGCCCGCCACCGTCAGCTGTTGTCCTTCTCGGTGGAAGCCATACTCCGCGCAGCGTGGGCGCCGGCAACGGCAGACGCACCTGTGCGCCCTGCACAAAGCTGTCGTTCACCCGCATGGGGGCCTGCCCGAGTCTCGGCTTCGGACCGCTCCCTGATCCATGCCGTTCCCCTTCATGCCCACGCGCGACGAGCCCTCACCGTAGTCCAGGGGTTTCCACAGACAGCACGTCAGCCCTGCCGCGCCGTCGGGACGGCTGCGGTCAGCCGGTGCGGCGGGAGCGGGCCAGAGCCAGCCCGCCGAGGGCCGTGCCGATCAGCCCCAACAGCAGGGCCACGATGGCCCCGCCCAGCCCGTTGCCGGTGCCGACACCACCGTCGGAGGTGGCCACGACCAGCCCACCGATGGCCATGCCGATCAGCCCCGCCATCAACGCCACGTCGGCCCCGAGTCGCCCGGACCGGATGCCGATACGACCGGCGGGGCGGGCCAGAGCCAGCCCGCCGACGACCACGCCGGTCAGCGCCACCAGCGCGGCCACGATGGCCCCGATTCTCCCAGCGCTCATGGCGTAAACACTGGCGGCGACCGGCTGGACCAAGGCGTGGGCGTCCGCCGGTGTGGCAGGCACAAATTGGACTGACATGAAGTGCTCCCTTTTCTCCTACTACTGAGTGGCGTCTGCATCATGTCCGTCGGGCCCATCGCCGGTCGTCCGGCGGACGCAGGAAATTCGCGCTGCCACCGACGCCGCACGGGGCTACCCCGGACGCTGCAGGAGCCGCGAAGGTACCGCGTGTGCGGTAGTCGGCCGATCATCCGTGGGCAGGAGTCGCCCGCGTGGACATCCGGCTGAGGTGCGCGCATGGGCAGGGGACTGATCGGTGTCAGAGACTGGGCGATCGCCATCGGCGTGGCGGCGATCCTGCTGGTCACCGGGCTGTCCGGGCAACACTCCGCCACGAACCTCGACCTGCTCGGCTACACGCTGCTGGCAGCCGGCGGCCTGGCGCTGGCCGCGCGCCGCCGGGCTCCGGCTCCCGTCCTGGCCGTCACCGGACTGTGCGCGGTGGGGTACCAGGCGGCCGGTTTCGACGTGCCTGCCGTTGCGTATCTGTTCGCCGTGTACGCAGCTGTACGGGCGGGACACCGCACCGTCACGGTGGCGGCGAGCGTGACCATGCTGGCAGCTCTTCGGCCTCCACCAGCGTGCGTAGAGCGGGTCGTTGGGCGAGCTTGGCCTGCTTGGACCGGTGCCCACGCGCGTAGGCGGACGCGGCACGGTAGCGGTCCCGGCCGCCGTTGCGGGCGATCTCGCGGGAGACGGTCGAAGGCGATCTGCCCAACCGCCTGGCCAACTGCCGAGCAGGTTCTCCGGCGGCGATGCCGCGGGATATCTCTTCGCGCTCGCCGCCGGTCAGATGCCGCTCTGATCGCTGTTGCAGAGTGAGGCGGACGCCGCCGCTCTGGTACAGGAACCGGCGAACGTGGTGCATCGGCGCCCCGAGCGCCCGCCCGATCAAGCTGAACGACTGCCCTCGCGCCAGCGTCTCCAAATCTCATCCTGCTGAGCTGGCGAAACCCCGTAGTCACGCACCTGTGCCTCCACGATCACGTGATCATCCGTCGGCGGTGCGTTGATCACTTGAGGGTGCCACCGTCTGCCGACACTCGCCCCGGGATCACGAACTGCTACGCGTCGGCGAGCAGCGGGTCGTAGGCGGTCGAGCGCCGGCGCCCCGACATGAAGGAGAGGAAGTCCTTCACGAACGCACTTCGGGAGTACCTTGCCTCGGCGTCGGCCATCGTGCGCCGGAACCCGGTCCGGAACAGGGCCCGGTACTCGTCCGCGTCGATGAACTGGTTGCCGTCCGCGTCGGTGACGTCGAAGAGCACTTCAGCGACCCTGATCAGCGCGGGCCCGGCGAGGGAGGGGACAGCGGCGGCGTACTCCTCCCTGCTGATGCGTCCGTCGCCGTCGATGTCGAGGGCCGCCTGGAGTTCCCTCCACCACTCGGCGTACGCGTTGTAGAGCTTGGTCTCCTCCGGCTCGTCCAGATCGAGGCGCGAGGACAACTCCCGTGCCATGGCTGCGAGATCGGGCCAGTCCAGGTAACCATCGCCGGTCTGGTCCAGCACTGCGGTGAAGAATTCGTCGGCGCTCCGCTGCGACCCGGTTCCCTCGGCGGGACCGTGCTGCACGGGAAACGGCGTGACCAGCCGGAACAGGGCGCCGACCTGCTTCATCCGGCCGCGCAGCGCGGTGAGTGTCGCGGCGTGGGGGGCGTCGCTGTCCGAGGACAGGTAGAGCAAGCTGGTGAGGCTCTCGGTCTGGAGCCAGTTATCGGGCAGGAAGCGTGCCAGGCCGGCAGCCGTGTAAGCGCTTTGCATGAGCGTCTGGGCGCCGGGAATTTCGGGCAGACCCGCCCGTCGGCGGAAAGGCTCGGGGAGGGACGCCACGGTGACCGAGCCGATGACCGGGCCTGCGAGCGCGCGGCCCGCCGCCCACACGGTGGGCAGGCCGTCCAGCAGGGGCGGCGCCGGGAGATGGTCGAAGAGCTTGTAGAGGATGATGCGCAGCGCCTCCGTGTTCTCCAGTTCCTCCTGGACCATGTGGTCGTAGTACTGCCAGAACTCCTGCAACGTGGGCGGCAGATGGCCGACCCCATCCCCCAAGGCCGCGAGGAATGCCTGGTATTCGGCGTAGAGCCGTTCCATGGTGGGCCGGTCGAGCGGCTGCCCGCTCAGTCGGCACATGGTGACGGAGCTCTCGAAGAGCGTCGCGACCACCCAGGAGCGGACCTGGGGGTCCATCGCGTCGTAGGGCCGGTCTTGGGCGTCGGTACCGCTCAGCCGCGCGTGCAGGCGGTTGAGCCGCGCCGCCTCCCTCTGCCGCTCGTGATCGTCGGCGCCGAACATGCGCTGCAGGCTCACGAGGGTGTTGCGCAGCCGTCGCCACGGGTGCGCCACGAACGTCGAGTTGTCGATCAAGGCCGCGCCGATCTGCGGGTGGGCGGCCTCCAATACCGTGGCCCTGATCACGGCCAGTGCCCAGCGCGGATCGTTGAAGAACCGGTGGAACTGCGAGTCAGGACCGAACAGGGATCCGGGCTGTGCTTCGGGGGTCGACCGTGCGGGGTCACCGTTGTGATCGGTGGCTCCGGAACGAGTGCGCCTGGGGCGGGTGCTGCCTGTGTCCGTCACGGGTGAGGTTCTCCGTTCGCGTGCGGCGTCACGCCGCCGAAGCGGCGATTGCGTTGCCGGTAGGCGTGCAGGCACTCCAAGAAGTGCGGCGCACGGAAGTCGGGCCAGAGCACCGGCGGGAAGGTCCACTCGGCGTAGGCCACCTGCCAGAGCATGAAGTTGGAGATTCGCTGTTCACCGGATGTTCGGATGACGAGGTCCGCATCGGGCGTGTCGGGAAAGGGCAGATGAGCGGCGAAGTGCTGCTCGTCGACGGCATCGGCCGGCACCCCGCTGCGGATGAGGGACCGTGCCGCCTCGACGATGTCCCTGCGTCCGCCGTGGTCGAACGCCACGGTCAGCGTCATGCCTCGGTTCGTACGGGTCAGCGTCATCAGGTCGTCGAAGTCCCGGGCCAGCGGTGCAGGGATCCTCGGGTCTGCCACTCCGAGGAACCGGCAGCGGATGCCGCGCGCGTGCAGCAGCGGGGCGTGTTTGCGTACCACGCGGCGCACCAGTTGCATGAGGAAGTCGACCTCGCTGCTCGGGCGTCGCCAGTTCTCGGTGGAGAACGCGTACAGGCTCAACCACTCCACTCCCGCCGTCCGCGCCGCCTCGATGACGTCGATCACCGTTGTTTCTGCTGCTCGGTGACCCGACGTACGCGGCAAGGACCGCCGTGCCGCCCACCGGCCGTTCCCGTCCATCACGCACGCGACGTGACGCGGCACACCTCTGTGCCGGTCCTCACCGGCTGGGCCACGAGGATGTGTATGGGCCGACGACGAGGCAGACGTGGCGTCGGCTCGCTCAATCGTCATACGTGCTCCCCCGGCTGCCGCAATACATTTCCCCCTCCGCCTCGCACCGACCCGCTGGGCGCAGCACCCCTGGCCGCAAGGCACCGCCGCAGTGGGCCCGGACAACCCCCCGCTGTGTCCGGGCTCTGCTACGCACGTTGCGTATCCACCGGAAGCCTGTCGAGTCTGCGGACGAGTTCCACCCCCGCAGACGGCGGGCCGGCCTGCTCCACGGACGGCCCCAGGGGGTTCCTCCGCCGCAGCGCCACTCAGATCGACACTCAGCAGAGTGCCGGTACCCGGCCTCGGACACATCACAATCTCTGCCTATTCACCTGTAGTACGCCAGTCGGATTTAGACCGACCGGCCGCGCTGTCCGACACCGCGTCACATACTGGGCCCAGCTGCGCCGCCTCAAGTGACACCTACTGCGGGTCGGTCTAAGCTGGCCGGCATGTTCCTCTCCCGTGTGTAGGACCCCGTACTGACCGCACCCCGTCCCACCAGGTGCGGCACTTCGGTGTCCCCGCATGCCCGCAGCGCCCTGTGCCGCGCTGCCCTCACGAGGAACGTCCTCATGTTTTCGCCTTCACCCGCGCCTTCGCGCGCCCCTTCGTATGTCACCGTCCTGCGCACCCGTCACGCCTCGCGCACCTTCGGTGCCGCTCTGTTGGGGCGGCTCTCGTACGGAATGGTCTCCCTCTCCCTGATGCTGGCGGTGAAGGATGCCACCGGCTCGTACTCCGTCGCGGGCACCGTCATGGCCCTGTTCGGAACGACCAGCGTCTTCCTCTCCCCCGCCCGTGCCGCACTGATCGACCGTTACGGGCCGTGCCGGGCCCTGCCACCGATGGCCGGTGTCTACGCCGCACTGCTCGCCGCGCTGGCGTACGTCACCTGGCAGCCGGGGGCTTCCTCGCTCCTGCTGGGGATGCTTGCCGTGACGGCAGGCGCCTGCACCCCGCCGCTGGGACCCGTCATGCGGACCCTGTGGAGCAGTCTCGTTCCCGACCGTGAGCTGTTGCAGCGCGCATACAGCCTGGACGGCGTCGCCGAGGAACTGCTGTTCGTCACCGGGCCGTTGCTCGTGGGCCTGGTGATGCGGTCTACCGTCCCCGCGGCAGGTGTCGCGATCAGTGCCGCGCTCGTCCTGGTGGGCACACTGGCACTCGTGTCCTCACCCGCGGTGCGCGGAGTCGGTGTGAAATCGTCGGCGAAGAAGGCCGCCGTGCCGCAGGACATGCCCCGCAGACAGCGGCTGCTCGGCATCGTCGGGTTGCGGCACGCCGCGATCGTGGCAGCCGCCGTGGGGCTGTGTCTGGGGGCCCTGGATCTGCTGGTGGTGGCGTTCACCGAGCAGCACCATCGGGGTGCGGCGGTGGCATGGGTGCTGGCTGCCCTCTCCGCCGGAAGCGCGGTCGGGGGGCTCGTCCACGGTGCCGTCTCATGGCGTGCATCGAACCGGGTACGTCTGCCTGTGCCGGCCGCCGGTCTCGGCATGGCGATGGTCGTGGCCGGGATGTCGCCCAACGTGTACGTGCTGGTCGCGGTGGTCACGGCCGCCGGGGTCTTCGTCGCGCCGGCCTTGACCACCGCGTATCTCGTCGCGGACGAGTCCGTGGGCGCGGACAGCCGCACACAGGCGGGTGCATGGGTCAACACCGCTGTCAATGCCGGGTCCTCGGCGGGCACTGCGGCAGTGGGTCTGCTGGTGGACCGCCTGCCGCCGGCTGCCTGCTTCGCGATCTCGGCAGTCCCCGCGCTGCTGTGTGCGGCTGCGGTGGCTCGCGGTGCGATCAGCCGTTCTTGACCGTGATGGAACCGTTGGTTGTGGCCAGATCGATCTTGTGGTCGCCCGCCGGGTCATTGGCGATGCCGATGTCTTTGTGACCGTGGTGAGTGCTGGCGGCGACCGTGTACCGGCCCGTCGGCGCAGTGACGACGATGGCCCCGTTGGATGTCCTGGCCCGGACATCCTGCGGGTTCACCGGAGTCAGCTCGATCCGGCCGTTGGAGGTCTTGGCCCGGATGGGACCGGCCAGGCCACGCCCCTCGATCCGGCCGTTGGAGGTGTGCACATCGGCCGGGCCGGTCACTCCGTCCAGCTCGATCCGTCCGGAGTGCGTGGTCACGTTCACCGGCCCCACTCGGGCCAGGACCACGGATCCGGACGAGGTCCCACCGTTGACCGGGAGGCTTTCGGGCATCTCGACGGTGTAGGACACCGAGCACTGGCTGCCGCAGCCGCTCAGCACCAGGACGTCGTTCTCGACCCGGTGCGACGCGCCTTCGGGCTTGTCCCCCCGGTAGCGGACCGAGCGGTGCAGGGACACCTCGGTGGTCTTCGCCACGCCCCGCAGATTCACCCGGCCGGAACCGAGATCCAGCCGGACGGAGGTGATCTTCTGCGGCACGTGGGCGTCGTCCTCGAAGGTGTGCCGGTCGATCAGGCCGCATGCGCCGAGCCCGATCGGAGCGCTTCCCGCCATCGTTGTCGCCATGAATGCCCTGAGCCGGTGACGCATGAATCTCCCCCTGGATCCCAATCAGCCTGGTCTCCGGCCCACTCGGGGTCGGTGCTCAGCGCAGGCTGTACAGGCGCCTACGGGGGCGACCATGGTGCAGACCCCCGGCCCGGGCGGGGGAATACCCGCCCGCTCCACGTGTGGTGATGGACCGTCATTTTACGTTACGCAGCCACATCGGTCTCACCGAAAGAGGCGGCCGCGCACCCTGGTCAGGTGTGTACGGCCGCCTCAACAGCAGGCCTCAGCAGTTCACTTCAGGCCGAAGGCCCGGATGATCTCCTGATCGATGCCGAGCCCGTCCCCGGCCTCGGAGTGCGCCTTGATCGAGACGAAGCCGCCGGCCTTCTCGGGGGTCTTGAACCGCGCGATCCAGTTGCCCTCGGAGGTCGTGCGCAGCTCCACGGCGCTCCAGGTCCTGCCGTCGTCGTAGCTGACCGAAAGCGACGCCTTCTTCGCCTTCACGGCGCCGTCCAGCCACTCCTGCGTACCGGAGCCGATACCGATCTCGGTCCACCGGCCGGCCTCGACGTCACCGGCGAGGTCGGTGTCGACCTTGTAGTCCAGCTGGAGCATCGGCATATCGGCCTGGTACGGGCCGTTCTCGTCCATGGCGCCCGAGACGAAGTTCCACTCGGTGTGCGTGCGGGTGGAGGTCTTCCACACGTCGCCGTCCCTGGTGGAGTCGAGCACGAAGCGGTACGGCAGCTTCTCGGGCGAGACGTCCCAGGCGTATCCGGCCCGGCCGGCAACCTTCTTGATCAGGGTGTCGCCCTGGTAGAAGGCGGTGGTGGTGGTGTCGTACTCGTCCTCCGGCATGCCGGTGCCCAGGCGGGGGCGGGTGATCGGCGCGAACCACTCGGCGGGGTAGGTGCGGCCTGCCATCGGTGATCTTCCAGCGGGCATTCGCCGTGAACCGGATCGTTGGCCGTGTTCGAGAGGCTCGTCGATCTCCTCGCACAACAGGGCGAGGACGTCGGCCGCGTCGGTGTCGGACAGGTAGGCCGGCGCGACTACGAGCATCAGCTCGCGGGATTCTCCAACTGAGCACGGGCGTACGGCGCACCGGCCCCGGTCCGAGGACCGGGG
>NZ_JBEOVN010000109.1:0-24011 GCF_040295565.1 Streptomyces sp. NPDC002785
GCTCGAATCCGAGCCCGTCCGGCGATCGGCGTATGAGGCCCGTCGGCGATCGATGCACACTGCCCGTCCGGTACATGGGGCCTGTACATGGGGCCTGCTGGTCAGGCCTTGTTGGACGGGCCGCCCACCTGGATGCCTGCCATCCGCGTCCACTCGTAGGGACCCGTTCGGACCTTCGCGGCGAACTCCCCGTCGAAGGACTCGTGCACCGTGATCCCGGCCTTCCGGGCGGCGCTCTCGGCGATCGCGTACGACGGGGCGACCAGATCGCCCCAGTCGCCGTCCTCGCCCACGAGAACGATGCGGGTGCCCATCTGCCCGATGTAGGAGAGCTGCCCCTCCGCGCCACCGTGTGCCTTGGAGAAGGCGCCGATCTGCTTGGCGAGCTTCGCCGCCCTGCGCTCCGCGCGGGCCGCCTGCTTGCCGCTCTCCACCTGGGTCTCTGCCGTCTCTGCCATATTCAGGATGCTACCGACGAGTAGATCAACGTGCGACGGGCGGGGTACGTGGCGTGGGCCACGCACCCCGCCCGTCGGCAGGAGTCGATGAGGCAGAACTGCCTCAGAAAGCGGGACTACCTCAGGAAGGGGTCGACCGCCACAGCGACGAAGAGCAGCGAGACATAGGTGATCGACCAGTGGAACAGCCGCATCTCCTTGAGCTTTGCGCCGGTCACCCCGGCCTTGGCCCGGTTGAGCAGGGCGTGCGCCTCCCAGAGCCAGAAGCCGCCGGTCAGCAGCGCCACCGCCGTGTAGAACCAGCCGGTGTAGCCGAGCGGAGTCAGCAGCAGCGAGACGGCGACCATCACCCAGCTGTAGACGACGATCTGGCGGGCCACCACCCGGTTGGAGGCGATGACCGGCAGCATCGGGACGCCGACCCGGGCGTAGTCGTCCTTCACCTTCATGGACAGCGGCCAGTAGTGCGGCGGCGTCCAGAAGAAAATCACGGCGAAGAGGATGGCCGCGGCCCAGGACATCGAGTTGGTGACAGCGGACCAGCCGATGAGGACCGGCATGCAGCCGGCGATGCCGCCCCAGACGATGTTCTGCGCGGTGCGGCGCTTCAGCAGCATCGTGTAGCCGACCACGTAGAACAGCAGCGCGCCGAGCGCGAGCGCGGCCGACAGCCAGTTGACGAGCAGCCCGAACCAGACCGTGGAGATCACCGCGAGGGCGAATCCGAAGGCCAGGCACTCACGCGGGCTCACCATGCCGGTGACCAGCGGACGCTGCGACGTACGGTCCATCAACGCGTCGATGTCGCGGTCGATGTACATGTTCAGTGCATTGGCACCGCCTGCGGAGAGATATCCGCCGATGGTGGTAGTGAGCACGAGCCACAGGTCGGGTACGCCTTGAGCAGCGAGGAACATCACCGGAACAGTGGTGATCAGCAACAGCTCGATGATCCGAGGCTTGGTCAGCGCCACGAATGCCTTGACACGGGCCCCGAACGGGCGATGGCCCCCTGGGCTGGGAGTCAAGGCGACCCCTGCGGGTCGGGACTCGACGGCCGTCACGCACACCCCTGACAGAGAAATCCCAGCAAGCTCCGGGCGTGAAGGCCCGGTAAAGACTTGCGCGAACCAGACCACTGTAGACGTTGGGGACAGGCCGCCCTTCGCGGGGGTGGGGTCGTGTTGAAGTGGCACGAGGACACGGCGTCCGGCTCGTCGGAGCGGCTTGGGAGCAAAAGTCACGCCCCGCAGTGGCGCACGAACAGAACACGAACAGAAGCGGCCCATAAGTAATAAGGACACGCCCACGCGAGGGCGCATAAGTAAGGGGAGGCGCTCATCGGAGGGCCCAGAAGTGAGCCGTCGCGCTCATACGGGAGGCGAACTCCGCGGACCGCCCGCACCCTGGAAAGCAGCCGGAAAATGCTTGTTCCGACGAGGGTAGGCTCGACAACGCCCGGTGCGGTCACAGTCACCGGTTTACAACAGTGGAGAGGAGCCCTGACTCAGGGTGAGCACCAAGCCGACCACCACAGACCTCCAGTGGACCGAATTGGACCAGCGGGCCGTGGACACTGTCCGCGTCCTTGCCGCCGACGCCGTGCAGAAGGTCGGAAACGGCCACCCGGGCACGGCGATGAGCCTCGCTCCCGCCGCGTACACCCTCTTCCAGAAGGTGATGCGGCACGACCCCGCCGACGCGGAGTGGACCGGTCGCGACCGGTTCGTGCTTTCTGCGGGTCACAGCAGCCTGACCCTCTACATCCAGCTCTACCTGGCCGGGTACGGCCTGGAGCTCGATGACCTCAAGGCTTTCCGTACCTGGGGCTCGAAGACCCCCGGTCACCCGGAGTACGGCCACACCACCGGCGTCGAGACGACCACGGGCCCGCTGGGCCAGGGCGTCGCCAACGCGGTGGGCATGGCGATGGCCGCCCGCTACGAACGCGGCCTGTTCGACCCGGAAGCGGCCCCCGGCACCTCCCCGTTCGACCACATGGTCTGGGTCGTCGCCGGCGACGGCTGCCTCCAGGAGGGCATCTCCGCGGAGGCTTCCTCGCTGGCCGGGCACCAGAAGCTCGGCAACCTGGTCCTGCTGTGGGACGACAACCACATCTCCATCGAGGGCGACACGGAGACCGCGGTCTCCGAGGACACCCTGAAGCGGTACGAGGCGTACGGCTGGCACGTCCAGCGCGTCGACCAGCTGCCCAGCGGCGACCTGGACCCGGCGGGTCTGTACAAGGCGCTGCAGGCCGCCAAGGCCGAGACCGGGCGCCCGTCGTTCATCGCGGCCCGCTCGATCATCGCCTGGCCCGCCCCGAACGCCCAGAACACCGAGGCCTCGCACGGCTCGGCGCTCGGCGACGAAGAGGTCGCCGCGACGAAGAAGGTCCTCGGCTTCGACCCGGAGAAGTCCTTCGAGGTCTCCGACGAGGTCATCTCCCACACCCGTGAGGCGCTGGACCGCGGGCGCGAGGCCAAGGCCGAGTGGGAGAAGGCGTTCGCCGCCTGGCGCACCGCCAACCCGGAGCGCGCCGACGAGTTCGACCGGATCTCCTCCGGCGAGCTTCCCACTGGCTGGGAGGACCAGCTCCCGGTCTTCGAGCCGGGCAAGAGCGTCGCCACCCGCGCCGCCTCCGGCAAGGTGCTCCAGCAGCTCGGCGAGGTCATCCCCGAGCTGTGGGGCGGCTCCGCCGACCTCGCGGGCTCGAACAACACCACGATCGACAAGACGTCGTCGTTCCTCCCGACGGGCAACCCGCTGCCCGGCGCGGACCCGTACGGCCGCACGATCCACTTCGGTATCCGCGAGCACGCCATGGCCGCGGCCATGAACGGCATCGCGCTGCACGGCCACACCCGCATCTACGGCGGCACCTTCCTGGTGTTCTCCGACTACATGCGCAACGCCGTGCGCCTGTCCGCGTTGATGCACCTGCCGGTGACGTACGTGTGGACGCACGACTCGATCGGTCTTGGCGAGGACGGCCCGACCCACCAGCCGGTGGAGCACCTGGCCTCGCTGCGTGCCATCCCGGGCCTGAACATCGTCCGCCCGGCCGACGCCAACGAGACCTCCATCGCCTGGCGCGAGATCCTGCGCCGCTACACCAAGGTCTTCGGCAAGGGAGCTCCGCACGGTCTGGCGCTGACCCGCCAGGGCGTGCCGACCTACGAGGCGAACGAGGACGCGGCCAAGGGCGGCTACGTGCTCTTCGAGGCCGAGGGCGGCGACGCCCAGGTCCTCCTGATCGGTACGGGCTCCGAGGTGCACCTCGCCGTCGAGGCGCGCGAGGAGCTGCAGGCCGCCGGCATCCCGACCCGTGTGGTCTCGATGCCGTCGGTCGAGTGGTTCGAGGAGCAGGACCAGGCTTACAAGGACAGTGTTCTGCCGCCGTCCGTGAAGGCCCGGGTCGCGGTCGAGGCCGGTATCGGTCTTACCTGGCACCGGTACGTCGGAGACGCCGGCCGGATCGTCTCGCTGGAGCACTTCGGTGCCTCGGCCGACGCCAAGGTCCTCTTCCGCGAGTTCGGCTTCACGGGCGAGCACGTCGCCGCCGCCGCGCGGGAATCTCTCGCCGCCGCCGCACGCTGACGCCGTTATACGACTAGTAGGAGATGCAATTCTCATGACAGACGCACTCAAGCGCCTCTCCGACGAGGGCGTGGCGATCTGGCTCGATGACCTGTCGCGCAAGCGGATCACCTCCGGCAACCTCGCCGAACTGATCGACCAGCAGCACGTCGTGGGCGTCACCACCAACCCGTCGATCTTCCAGAAGGCGATCTCCTCGGGCGACGGGTACGAGCAGCAGCTCACCGACCTCGCCACCCGCAAGGTCACCGTCGACGAGGCCATCCGCATGATCACGACGGCCGACGTGCGGGACGCGGCGGACATCCTGCGCCCGGTCTTCGACGCCACGGACGGCCAGGACGGCCGGGTCTCCATCGAGGTCGACCCCCGTCTGGCCCACCACACCGCGGCCACCGTCGCCGAGGCCAAGCAGCTGGCCTGGCTGGTGGACCGGCCCAACACGCTCATCAAGATCCCGGCGACGAAGGCCGGTCTCCCGGCGATCACCGAGGTCATCGGCAAGGGCATCAGCGTCAACGTCACGCTGATCTTCTCGCTGGAGCGCTACCGCGAGGTCATGGACGCCTACCTGGCGGGTCTGGAGAAGGCGAAGACCGCGGGCCTGGACCTGTCCAAGATCTACTCGGTGGCTTCGTTCTTCGTGTCCCGGGTGGACTCCGAGATCGACAAGCGCCTGGACACCGTCGGCACCGACGAGGCCAAGGCCCTCAAGGGCAAGGCGGCGCTCGCCAATGCCCGGCTCGCCTACCAGGCGTTCGAGGAGGTGTTCGGCTCCGCCGACGAATCGGCACAGCCGTCGGACCGCTGGGCCGCCCTGGACAAGGCGCAGGCCAACAAGCAGCGTCCGTTGTGGGCCTCGACCGGTGTCAAGGACCCCGCGTACAAGGACACCCTGTACGTCGACGACCTGGTCGCCCCGGGCACGGTGAACACCATGCCCGAGGCCACCCTGGACGCCACGGCGGACCACGGACAGATCACGGGCAACACCATCGCCGGCACCTACGAGCAGGCCCGCGCCGAGCTCGACGCCGTCGCGAAGCTCGGGATCTCCTACGACGACGTTGTCCAGCTCCTCGAGGACGAGGGCGTCGAGAAGTTCGAGGCGTCCTGGATCGACCTGCTCAACTCGACCGAGGCGGAGCTCAAGCGCCTCGCCCCTTCGGAGGGCTGACCACCTTGTCTGGTGTTCCCGGAGCCAACCCGCTTCGTGACCCCCAGGACCGACGGCTCCCGCGCATCGCGGGTCCGTCAGGCCTGGTCATCTTTGGGGTCACGGGCGATTTGTCCCGCAAAAAGCTGATGCCCGCCGTCTACGACCTGGCCAATCGCGGTCTGTTGCCGCCGGGCTTCTCCCTCATCGGTTTCGCGCGCCGCGAGTGGCAGGACGAGGACTTCGCAGAAGAGGTCCACGATGCCGTCAAGCAGCACGCCCGTACGCCGTTCCGTGAAGAGGTCTGGCAGCAGCTCATCCAGGGGATGCGCTTCGTCCAGGGCAACTTCGACGACGACGACGCCTTCGAAACGCTGAAGGCCACGATCCAGGAACTCGACAAGGCACAGGGCACGGGCGGCAACTTCGCCTTCTACCTGTCCGTGCCGCCGAAGTTCTTCCCCAAGGTCGTCCAGCAGCTCAAGAAGCACGGTCTTGCCGACCAGAAGGAGGGCTCCTGGCGGCGTGCCGTCATCGAGAAGCCCTTCGGCCACGACCTGAAGAGCGCTCAGGAGCTCAACCAGCTCGTGCACGATGTGTTCCCGCCCAACGAGGTCTTCCGGATCGACCACTACCTGGGCAAGGAGACGGTCCAGAACATCCTGGCGCTGCGGTTCGCCAACACGATGTTCGAGCCGATCTGGAACAGGTCGTACGTCGACCACGTCCAGATCACGATGGCCGAGGACATCGGCATCGGCGGCCGGGCCGGCTACTACGACGGCATCGGCGCCGCTCGTGACGTCATCCAGAACCACCTGCTCCAGCTGCTGGCGCTGACCGCGATGGAGGAGCCCGGCTCCTTCCACCCGAAGGCCCTGGTCGCCGAGAAGCTCAAGGTGCTCACGGCGGTGGAGCTGCCGGAGGACCTGGGCAAGCACACGGTGCGCGGCCAGTACGTGCACGCGTGGCAGGGCGGCGAGGAGGTCCCCGGCTACCTCGAAGAGGACGGGATCGACCCCAAGTCGACGACCGACACCTACGCCGCCATCAAGCTGACGATCAACAACCGCCGCTGGGCGGGCGTGCCGTTCTACCTCCGTACCGGAAAGCGGCTCGGTCGCCGGGTCACCGAGATCGCGGTCGTCTTCAAGCGCGCTCCGTATCTGCCCTTCGAGTCCGGCGCGACCAAGGAGCTGGGCGGCAACGCCCTGGTCATCCGGGTCCAGCCGGACGAGGGCGTCACCGTGCGGTTCGGCTCCAAGGTGCCCGGCACCTCGATGGAAGTCCGGGACGTCACGATGGACTTCGCCTACGGCGAGTCCTTCACGGAGTCCAGCCCGGAGGCGTACGAGCGGCTCATTCTCGATGTGCTGCTCGGCGACGCCAACCTCTTCCCGCGGCACCAGGAGGTCGAACTCTCCTGGAACATCCTCGACCCGATCGAGGCGTACTGGGACAAGCACGGCAAGCCCGCGCAGTACCCGGCGGGCACCTGGGGTCCCGCCGAGGCGGACGAGATGCTTGCACGAGACGGACGGAGCTGGCGCCGGCCATGAAGATCGATCTCACGGAGACCACTTCCAGCAAGATCAACCAGGCGCTGGTGTCGGCCCGCCGCGCCATCGGCACCCCGGCCATCGGCATGGTGCTGACCCTGGTGATCGTCACCGACGAGGAGAACGCGTACGACGCCCTCAAGTCGGCCGGCGACGCCTCGCGCGAACATCCCTCGCGGATCATCGCGGTGATCAAGCGGGTCAGCCGCTCGCCGCGCAGCCGCCGGGATGCCCGGCTCGACGCCGAGGTGCGGGTCGGCTCCGACGCGGGCACGGGCGAGACCGTCGTCCTTCGTCTCCACGGCGAGCTGGCCAACCACGCCCAGTCGGTGGTCCTGCCGCTGCTGCTGCCGGACGCCCCGGTCGTGGTCTGGTGGCCCGAGGGTGCACCCGACGACCCGGCGAAGGACCCGCTGGGCGCGCTCGCCCAGCGCCGGATCACGGACGCGTACTCGGCGGAGCACCCGGGCGACGAACTCGCGGTGCGCGGCCGGTCGTACACCCCGGGCGACACCGATCTGGCCTGGACCCGCATCACGCCCTGGCGCTCGATGCTGGCCGCCGCGCTCGACCAGCAGCACGTCGAGGTCGTCTCGGCGACGGTCGAGGGCGAGTCGGAGAACCCGAGCTGTGAACTGCTCGCCATGTGGCTTGCGGACCGGCTCAAGGTTCCGGTGGAGCGCACCCTGTCCGGCGGCCCCGGTCTGACGACCGTGCGGATGGAGACCAAGAACGGCGACATCGTCCTGGGCCGGCCGGACGGTTCGCTGGCCACGCTCTCGATGCAGGGCCAGCCGGATCGTGCGGTGGCGCTCAAGCGGCGGGAGACCGCCGAGTTGCTCGCCGAGGAGCTGCGGCGCCTGGACCCGGACAACACCTATGAGGCGACGGTGAAGTTCGGCGTGGAGAAGCTCGGCGGACCGGCGGAGCCGAAGTCGGCCGAGCCGAAGCCGGCCGAGCCCGCCCCTGCTGCCGCCCCTGCCGCCGCGAAGAAGACCGCGGCCAAGAAAGCGGCGACGAAGTGAGCCCCCCTCAACTTGTCGTGCACCGCGACAAGGAGCTGATGGCGCTGGCCGCCGCGGCCCGGCTGATCACGAAGATCGTGGACGCCCAGGCCGCGCGTGGTCACGCCTCGGTGGTGCTCACCGGCGGGCGCAACGGCAACGGCCTGCTGGCCGCACTCGCCGACGCGCCCGCCAGGGACGCGATCGACTGGTCGCGGCTCGACCTGTGGTGGGGCGACGAGCGGTTCCTGCCGGAGGGCGATCCGGAACGCAATGTCACGCAGGCCCGCGAGGCCCTGCTGGACTCGGTGCCGCTGACCCCGTCCCGGGTGCACGCGATGCCCGCTTCGGACGGCCCCTGTGGCAACGACGCCGACGCGGCAGCGGCCACGTACGCCGATGAACTGGCCGCGGCGGCCGGTCCGGAGGACCACGGTCCGGTGCCGACGTTCGATGTGCTGATGCTGGGCGTCGGCCCGGACACGCATGTCGCGTCGCTCTTCCCGGAACTGCCCGCGGTACGGGAGACCGAGCGCACCGTCGTCGGTGTGCACGGCGCTCCCAAGCCGCCGCCCATCCGCATCTCGCTCACGCTGCCCGCGATCCGGGCGGCGCGCGAGGTGTGGCTGCTCGCCGCGGGCGAGGACAAGGCGGAGGCCGCGGAGATCGCGCTCTCGGGCGCCGGAGAGATCCAGGCCCCGGCAGCCGGAGCGTACGGACGCAGCCGCACTCTGTGGCTGCTGGACGCGGCGGCGGCCTCGCGGCTGCCGCGCGCACTGTATCCGCCGGCCTCTCCCTGAGCGGTCGTCAGTACTGTTGCACGCAGGCCCGGTTCGCTCTTCGGAGCGGCCGGGCCTGCGGCGTGAAGGGCTCGGCCCATGGTGCGTATCAAAACCGTGGTGATGGGTGGGTGCGTCGGACGTACAGCGCACGGCGGCCTTCTGGAAGGCGGCGCTCGGCCATGTGGAGTGTGAGCCCTTGCAGGACTACCGGATGGTGCTGGTCCCGGCCGATGGACACGGCGTCGGGCTGTCCCTGGGGCGGAGCGGTACGCCGGTGCAGGAGGTCCCCCGGGTCCATTTCGACCTGTACGCCGAAGAGCAGGTCGCCGAGACGGATCGGCTGATCGCACTCAGCTCGGGTCGGCTGGGATCTGTACCCGGACGACCCGGATTTCGTGGTGCTCGCGGACACCGAGGGCAGCAGGTTCTGCGTCATCGACACGACGCACTGACCGTCGCGGTCATCGGGCCTGCGAGGTGCGCTCCAGGAAGGGCTCCAGCAAGCCGGGGACGGCCTCGGACGCGAAGTCGAGGCCCTCGCTCGCATCCGCGTCGTACGCCGTGTACGCGCCCGCTCCGGCGGCCGTCGTCGCGGTGAGGCTCAGCACCCCGGACCGCCGCTGGAAGTACGTCTGCTTGACCGTCCAGCCGATGACACCGGCCCGTTCCAGCGCGGCGGTCGAGCGCCGGACCGTGCCGGACCGGACCACCAGGTAGTCGCCGCTGATGGCGTGTCCCAGGCCGCGGTACGCGTCCCGGGCGAGGGACACCGCGACGGGCAGCCCCACGGCGGCGCAGGCGAGCGCGATCCAGAGCAGGACGGGTGTCAGCAGCACGCCCAAAAGGGCCAGGACGAATACGGGGGCGGTGACGGCCCAGAACGCCCGGCGCAGTCGGCGGCCGCCGGCCGCGAGGGGGTGCCCGGTCAGCGGCGCGCCGGTCGGGGACGTGGTCTCGCGCAGGACGTCGGCGGCGACCGTGTCGGCGACGGGCCGGGGCGCGGCGGGCAGCAGGGTGTTGTGGTCGCCGTGCTGCTCCTCGTCGCCCTTGGCCAGTCCGGTGGTGATCGCGTCGACCCGGGCGGCGCCGAACAGCCGGATGCCGAGAGGTTCGACGAGCTCGACGCCGCGCAGCCGCCGCTCCTCGATGGAGACGGACCGTGAGGTCAGCAGGCCGCGCCGGATGTGCAGGGTGCCGCCGGGTTCGCGCTCCAGCCGGTAGCTCCACCACATCTCGACCCACAGGCCGAGCGCGCCGAGGACACCGGCACCCACCGCGGCGACGGCGAGGATCACGATCACGGCGAGCAGTGAAGTGTCCCGGAACCGGTCACCGATCCAGTCGATCACCTGCCCCTGGGCCCCGAACCAGTCGCTGACCTGCATCACCGCGCCGGCCGCCGCACCGCCGAGCACGGGGGCGACGAACGAGACAGGTGCGTAGCGGATCCAGCGCGGGTCGAGGGCGACGAGCTCGCCCTCGCGATGGGTGCCCAGGGTGCCGGTGGCCGCGCGCTCCAGCAGTTCGCGGCGGAGTCGTTCGCCCTCGGGTCTGGGGACCGGGTCGAGTTCCAGAGTGGATTCGTTGCCGGAGTGCTCGCCGGTACCGATGCGGACGGTGACCAGGCCGAGGACCCGTTGCAGCAGGTGGGCGGTGAGGTCGACGCTGCGGATGCGTTCCCGGGCCAGTGAGCGCTTCTTGACCAGCAGCAGCCCGGTGTGGAGCTCGACCCGTTCGGCGCCGATGCGGTAGCGGGTGCGGCGCCACCGTACGTAGTCGCCGGCCGCGGCGCAGCCGATCAGCACAACCGAGCCGGCCAGCACCCAGGCGACCGCGTGCCCGAACCCGAGCCGCCCGGAGAGAGCGAGTGTGGTGGGCACGGCCGCACCGGCCACCACCCCGGCCGTGACGAGTGCGCTGACGAGGGCCGTACGCCGGTCCAGCCGCCGCCAGCCGGCCGTGGTGGCCGCCTTGGGGCCGGTGACGCCGCCCCGGCCCTCGGCGTCCGGGGAAACGGCCGCCTCGGAGCTCATGTGGCGTCCCCGGGGGTGTCCTGGGTGATCCGGGTCAGCCGCTCGGCCAGCTCGGCCGCCAGTTCGTGACCCAGTCCCTCGATCCGCACCGCGCCCTTGGACGATGCGGTGGTCACGGTGACCGTGGCGAGGCGGTAGAGCTGTTCGAGCGGGCCCCGCACGGTGTCCACGGTCTGGATCCGGGACATCGGGGCGATCCGCCACTCCTGCCTCAGGACGCCGGTTCTGACGTACACCGCTTCGTCGGTGACCTCCCAGCGATGGGTGCGGAACCACCAGAGGGGGAAGAGGGCGGCGCAGCCGGCGCCGAGGACCGCGAGGATCGCGGCGGGCAGCAGCAGCCAGAACCGGGCCGGCTCGATGAACGCGCCCAGCACTGCCAGCACGACCACCGGCACCGCGGTCAGCAGCAGCCACCGGGCCCGCCACCAGCCGACGGCCCCCGGGTCCAGTGTGTTGTTCGGAGGCCTCAGCCGCACCGTCCGCTCCCCCGTGGTCATCGGGTCAGCGCCCCCTGCGGGCGCGGTACGCCTGGACGAGCGCGGCTGTCGAGCTGTCCAGCTGCTCGCCCCCCTCCGCCGCGGCAGCGGCTGATGTCGACGTCCCGGTCAGCACCGGTTCGATCTTCTTGGCGAGGACCTTGCCGAGTTCGACGCCCCACTGGTCGAAGGAGTCGATGTTCCAGATGGCACCCTGGACGAAGACCTTGTGCTCGTACAGCGCGATCAGCTGGCCGAGGACGGACGGGGTCAGCCTGTCGGCCAGGATCGTCGTCGTCGGGTGGTTGCCCTGGAAGGTCTTGTGCGGCACCAGCTCCTCGGCGACGCCCTCGGCGCGGACCTCGTCCGGCGTCTTGCCGAAGGCCAGCGCCTGGGTCTGGGCGAAGAAGTTGGCCATCAGCAGATCGTGCTGGGCGACCAGCCCGGGCAGCAGGTCGGCGACCGGCTCGGCGAAGCCGATGAAGTCGGCCGGGATGACCTTGGTGCCCTGGTGGATCAGCTGGTAATAGGCGTGCTGCCCATTGGTGCCCGGGGTGCCCCAGACGACCGGTCCGGTCTGCCAGTCGACCGGAATGCCGTCCCGGTCCACGGACTTGCCGTTGGACTCCATGTCCAGCTGCTGCAAGTACGCGGTGAACTTGGACAGATAGTGGCTGTACGGCAGCACGGCATGCGACTGCGCGTCGAAGAACGCGCCGTACCAGACGCCCAACAGGCCCAGCAGCAGCGGGGCATTGTCCTCGGCGGGGGCGGTGCGGAAGTGCTCGTCGACGAGGTGGAAGCCGTCGAGCATCTCGCGGAACCGGTCCGGGCCGATGGCGACCATCAGTGAGAGCCCGATGGCGGAGTCGTACGAGTAGCGGCCGCCGACCCAGTCCCAGAACTCGAACATGTTGGCGGTGTCGATGCCGAAGTCCGCGACCTTCTCGGCGTTCGTGGACAGCGCCACGAAATGCTTGGCGACCGCGTCCTGATCGGCCCTCAGGCCGGTCAGCAGCCAGTTGCGGGCGGAGGTGGCGTTGGTGATGGTCTCGATCGTGGTGAAGGTCTTCGACGCGATGATGAAGAGCGTCTCGGCCGGGTCGAGATCGCGCACGGCCTCGTGGAGGTCGGCACCGTCGACGTTCGACACGAAGCGGACGGTGAGCGAACGGTCCGTGAAGGAGCGCAGTACCTCGTACGCCATGGCGGGGCCGAGGTCGGAGCCGCCGATGCCGATGTTGACGATGTTCTTGATGCGCTTACCGGTGTGACCGGTCCACTCCCCCGACCTGATGCGGTCGCAGAAGGCCGCCATCTTGTCGAGTACGGCGTGCACGGCGGGCACCACGTTCTCGCCGTCGACCTCGATCACCGCATCGCGCGGGGCACGCAGCGCGGTGTGCAGGACGGCGCGGTCCTCGGTGGTGTTGATCTTCTCGCCGCGGAACATCGCGTCCCGCAGCTCGGCCACGCCGGTGGCCCCGGCGAGCTCGCGCAGCAGCCGGAGCGTCTCGTCGGTGACCAGGTGCTTGGAGTAGTCGACATACAGATCGCCGACCCGGAGGGTGTATCCGGTGCCGCGGTCGGCATCGTCCGCGAAGAGCTGCCGCAGATGCGTCGTCCCGAGCTGCTCGCGGTGCTTGCCCAGAG
Organism: Streptomyces sp. NPDC002785; assembly: GCF_040295565.1. NCBI lineage: Bacteria > Bacillati > Actinomycetota > Actinomycetes > Kitasatosporales > Streptomycetaceae > Streptomyces > Streptomyces sp. NPDC002785. Next base: position 12,725 of record NZ_JBEOVN010000109.1, read on the forward strand.
CGGTCCACTCGGACGTCTGGTTGAGCCTGGTTCGGCTTGGTGTATTCATCCCGGATATCAGCCCACTTCGTCTTGTACCTGCAGATGCCCCGCTGCCCTTCCAACTTAATTGATCAGAGGGGTTGACGAGGCAACGGCGAGCTGCGGCACAGCAAAAGCAGTCCGGCCGGACACCCGATGAGGTGTCCGGCCGGTGGCACTAGATCTCACCCCGGAGTTTTGCCAGGGCCTCGGCGAGGATGGCCTCGCCGTCCGCATCGCTGCGCCGCTCACGTACGTACGCGAGGTGCGTCTTGTAAGGCTCGGTGCGCGGCGGGTCCGGCGGGCTGTCCCGGTCCTGGCCGGCCGGGAAACCACAGCGCGGGCAGTCCCAAGTCTCCGGTACCTGCGCGTCACTGGCGAAGCTCGGCTGCGTCTCGTGCCCGTTCGAGCACCAGAAGGAGATGCGGAGGCGCGGCGCGGACTCGCCCCGCTCGGCCTCCCCCATCGGCCCCGCTCCGACCCGGCTTCCCCGGATCGCGTTGCCACTTGCCACGGTCGTAACTCCCTGCGTGATGGTGCTCGAAGATGCCCCAGTCTACGTAAGGCCCAACGCGCGTCCAGTGAAAGGAGTTACACCCTCACCGGGAATCGCCTACGACGGGTCAGTTGTCCAGCTTGATCAGCAGACCAAGCACAACAATGCACGCGAACCAGGCCAGACCGATGAACACGGTGATCCGGTCGAGGTTCCGCTCGGCAACCGAGGAGCCGCCCACGGACGACTGCATGCCGCCACCGAACATGTCGGAGAGGCCGCCGCCCTTTCCCTTGTGCATCAGCACCAGCAGCATCAGCAGCAGGCTGAAGACGATCAGGGCGATCTCGAACGCCAAAATCACGGCTGGTCCCTACTTTCCGGAATTCTCTGGACTGCATGTGCGAACAGCGGGGGCCGGGAGGCTACACCCTCCCCGGCCCCCGCAAGGGTACGACGGATCCGCGCTACCGCATACTCACTGGTCGCGGAAGCGGACGATCTTGACGAACTCGTCGGCGTCCAGTGCGGCCCCGCCGATCAGCGCGCCGTCCACATCGGGCTTCGACATGATCTCGGCGACGTTCCCGGACTTCACCGAGCCGCCGTACTGGATACGGACCGTGTCCGCCAGGTCCTGCGAGTACAGCTCGGCGAGGCGGCTGCGGATCGCCCCACAGACCTCCTGGGCGTCGTCGGAGCCGCAGACCTTGCCGGTCCCGATCGCCCAGACCGGCTCGTACGCGATCACGATCGACTCGGCCAGCTCGGCGGGGAGATCCTTGAGACCACCGTCGACCTGCGCCAGCGTGTGCGCGACGTGGTTGCCCGCCTCACGGACATCCAGCTCCTCGCCGACGCAGAGGATCGGGGTCAGGCCGTGCTTGAAGGCGGCCTTCACCTTGGTGTTGCAGATCTCGTCGGTCTCGCCGTGGTACTGGCGGCGCTCGCTGTGGCCGACGGTGACATAGGTGCACTTCAGCTTGGCGAGCATCGGGCCGGAGATCTCACCGGTGTACGCGCCGGAGTCGTGCGCCGAGATGTCCTGGGCGCCGTACTTGATCTTCAGCTTGTCGCCGTCCACCAGGGTCTGCACGGAGCGCAGGTCGGTGAAGGGCGGCAGGACGGCGACCTCAACGGCGTCGTAGTCCTTGTCGGCCAGGGCGAAGGCGAGCTTCTGGACGTGTGCGATGGCCTCGAGGTGGTTGAGGTTCATCTTCCAGTTGCCCGCCATCAGCGGGGTACGGGTACTCATGAAAGGTCAGTCCTCCAGTGCGGCGAGGCCGGGAAGCGTCTTGCCCTCGAGGTATTCGAGGCTGGCGCCGCCACCGGTCGAGATGTGTCCGAATGCGTTCTCGTCGAAGCCCAGGATGCGGACGGCCGCGGCGGAATCGCCACCGCCGACAACACTGAAGCCCGAGGAGTCGACGAGGGCCTGGGCGACGGCCCGGGTGCCCTCGGCGTAATCAGGGTGCTCGAAGACGCCCATCGGGCCGTTCCAGAAAACGGTGACGGCGTCGGCGAGCTTCGAGGCGTACAGCTTGTTGGTCTCGGGGCCGTTGTCCAGGCCCATGAAACCGGCCGGGATGGCGTCCGCGGGCACGGTGCGGTGCTCGGTCGGTGCCTTGGTCCTGAGGTCCGGGAACTGCTCGGAGACCACGACGTCGACGGGGAGCACGAACTCCACGCCCTTCTTCTCGGCGCGCCTCAGATACTCCAGCACCGCCGGGATCTGGTCCTCCTGCAGGAGCGAGCTGCCGACCTCGTGGCCCTGGGCCTTGAGGAAGGTGTACGCCATGCCGCCGCCGATGAGGATGCGGTCGGCCCGCTCCAGCAGGTGGTCGATGACGCCGAGCTTGTCGGAGACCTTGGAGCCGCCGAGCACGACGGCGTACGGGCGCTCAACGTTCTCGGTGAGCTTCTTCAGGACCCCGACCTCGGTGGCGATCAGGTCGCCGGCGGCGTGCGGCAGCCGGGCCGGGAGGTCGAAGACCGAGGCGTGCTTGCGGTGTACGGCTCCGAAGCCGTCGCCCACGTACACATCGGCGAGCTCGGCGAGCTGGTCGGCGAACGCGCCGCGCTCGGCGTCGTCCTTCGACGTCTCACCGGAGTTGAAGCGGAGGTTCTCGATGACGGCGACCCGGCCGTCGGTGAGCGCGGCGACGGTGGCGCGGGCGGACTCGCCGACCGTGTCGGTCGCGAACGCCACGTCGGCGCCGATGAGCTCACCGAGACGGGCCGCGGCGGGCGCCAGGGAGAAGGCGGGGTCCGGGGCGCCCTTGGGGCGGCCCAGATGCGAGGCGACGATGACCCGCGCACCGGCCGCGGCGAGCTTCTCCACGGTCGGCTGGACGGCTCGGATACGGCCGTCGTCGGTGATGGTGGTGCCGCTCAGCGGCACGTTGAGGTCGGCGCGGACGAATACGCGCTTGCCGGTGACCCCTTCGGCGAGAAGTTCGTCGATCGTCTTCATCTTGCTGGACTCCTTGGGAGGGCGAGAGAGCATGCAACAAGGCTCGAACAGCGCGGCGTTGCGCTGTCCGAGCCCCGTGCTCACATCGAGGTGCCTGCCTATTCGACGGTCAGAGCTGGCTGCCGACGAAGACGGTCAGGTCGACGAGGCGGTTGGAGTAGCCCCACTCGTTGTCGTACCAGCCGATGACCTTGACCTGCGAGCCCTCTGCCATGGTCAGCAGGGAGTCGAAGGTGCAGGAGGCCGGGTCCGAGACGATGTCCGAGGACACGATCGGGTCCTCCGTGTAAAACAGCTTGCCCTTGAGCGGGCCTTCCTCGGCGGCCTTCTGGAAGGCGGCGTTGACCTCGTCGCGGGTGACCTCGCGCTCCAGCGTGATGACCAGGTCGGTGACCGAACCGGTCGGGACCGGAACACGCATGGCCATGCCGTCGAGCTTGCCCTTGAGCTGCGGGAGCACCAGCGCGGTGGCCTTGGCGGCACCGGTCGTGGTGGGGATGATGTTCTCCGCCGCGGCACGGGCGCGACGCAGGTCGGAGTGCGGGAAGTCCAGGATGCGCTGGTCGTTCGTGTACGCGTGGACCGTCGTCATGAGGCCCTTGACGATGCCGAAGTTCTCGTCCAGCACCTTGGCCATCGGCGCGACGCAGTTGGTGGTGCAGGAGGCGTTGGAGATTACGTGGTGGTTGGCCGCGTCGTACTTGTCCTCGTTGACACCCATCACGATCGTGATGTCCTCGTTCTTGGCCGGAGCCGAGATGAGGACCTTCTTGGCGCCGCCCGCAAGGTGCTTCTCGGCATCGGCCTTCTTGGTGAAGATGCCGGTCGACTCGATGACGATGTCGACGCCCAGCTCACCCCAGGGGATATCGGCCGGGTTGCGCTCGGAGAGGACCTTGATGGTGTGGCCGTCGACGGTGATGCTGTCGGCGGTGTGGCTCACGTCGGCCTTGAGACGACCCAGAATGGTGTCGTACTTCAGGAGGTGCGCCGTGGTCGCGGTGTCACCCAGGTCGTTGACAGCCAGGATCTCGATATCCGCACCCTGCTCCAGCAGCGCGCGGAAGTAGTTACGACCGATGCGGCCAAAGCCGTTGATGCCTACGCGGATCGTCACGAACCGATCTCCTCGTTAGGTACGCGGGGTTTCAACCCCGGCGAGTTGTATGAGATGTCCCCGACCGCCTCCGACCCTACCTCTCCGAGGCCCCCCGAGTGACATCGAGCGGGGCCGTAAGAGCCGCAAAGGCCCGTACTCCTTGGTAGGAGTACGGGCCTTTGGATGACCGGCCGTACATACGGCGTCGATTACGGAACGTCAATACCCTCGGGAATTCCGCGCGTTCTGTATTCGGCCGACTTCATGGCCGCCGCCGGTCAGCCCACCAGGCCGTCGGCGAGCTCCTCGCTGAGGGTGGATTCTGTGCTCGGGATGCCCAGGTCCTGGGCCCGCTTGTCGGCCATTGCCAGCAGTCGGCGGATCCGGCCGGCGACCGCGTCCTTGGTCAGCGGCGGGTCGGCGAGCGCGCCCAGCTCCTCCAGGGAGGCCTGCTTGTGCTCCATGCGCAGCCGCCCGGCCGCCGCGAGGTGCTCGGGCACCTCCTCACCGAGGATCTCCAGCGCGCGCCCCACCCGGGCGCCCGCGGCGACCGCGGCCCGCGCGGAACGACGCAAGTTGGCGTCGTCGAAGTTGGCGAGCCGGTTGGCGGTGGCGCGGACCTCCCGGCGCATCCGCCGCTCCTCCCAGGCCAGCACCGACTCATGGGCGCCGAGCCGGGTGAGCAGGGCACCGATCGCGTCGCCGTCGCGGACGACGACCCGGTCCACGCCGCGCACCTCGCGGGCCTTTGCCGCGATGGAGAGCCTGCGGGCCGCGCCGACCAGCGCGAGCGCCGCCTCCGGGCCCGGGCAGGTCACCTCCAGCGAGGAGGAGCGGCCCGGCTCGGTGAGCGAGCCATGAGCCAGGAAGGCCCCGCGCCAGGCGGCCTCGGCATCGCAGGTGGCCCCCGAGACCACCTGCGGGGGCAGGCCGCGGATGGGCCGGCCGCGACCGTCCACCAGGCCGGTCTGGCGGGCCAACTGATCGCCGCCCGCCACCACCCGTACGACATAGCGGGAGCTGCGCCGCAGCCCGCCGGGAGCCATCACGATCAGTTCCGAGCTGTGCCCGAAGATCTCGAGAATGTCCCGCTTCAGCCGACGCGCCGCCATTGCGGTGTCCAGCTCCGCCTCGATCACAATCCGGCCGCTCACCAGGTGCAGCCCACCCGCGAACCGAAGAATCGCCGAGACTTCTGCCTTCCTGCAGCACGTCCGGGTCACGGGAAGCCGAGAGATTTCGTCCTTCACCGCCGGCGTCATCGCCATGGGCCGATCCTTCCATGCATCCGAAAAATACGGTCGTACGCGGCGGCCAACAGCTCCGGATCATGGATCGGAACGCCGTCGGGTGAGGCCACCGGCGCCAGCTCGACCGCGGCGCCGAGCCGCTTGGCGGCGTCGGCGAGGGACTCGCGATCGGGCACGGCGGCTTCGTCGGCCAGCACCACGTCCATGGCGAGTTTAGGGGCGTGTCGTCCCAAAACCTCCAAATGACGCTGCGGAGAGAAGCCATCAGTTTCGCCGGGTTGCGGTGCGAGGTTGAGCGAGAGGACCTTGCGGGCTTTGGTCTCGATGAGCGCATCGAGCAGTTCCGGAACCAGCAGATGCGGGATCACGGAGGAGAACCAGGACCCCGGGCCGAGCACCACCCAGTCCGCGTCCAGGACGGCGGCGACGGCTTCGGGAACGGCCGGCGGGTCGTTCGGGACGACGTGGACGGACTGCACCTCGCCCGGGGTGAGTGCCACGGTGGCCTGGCCACGCACCGTGTCCACGTCGTCCGGGCGGGCCGGGTCGTGTCCCCGTACAAGCGCTTGGAGCTCCAGCGGCACGGCGGACATGGGCAGCACCCGACCGTGCGCCCCGAGGAGCTTGCCGACCAGATCCAGGGCCTGGACATGGTCGCCGAGCTGCTCCCACAGGGCGACGATCAGCAGATTGCCGACCGCGTGCTCGTGCAGATCGCCCTTGGACTGGAAGCGGTGCTGGATGACCCGGGCCCAGGTCTGACCCCAGTCGTCGTCACCGCACAGGGCGGCGAGCGCCTTGCGCAGGTCGCCGGGCGGCAGGACGCCGAGCTCCTCGCGGAGCCGGCCGCTGGAGCCGCCGTCGTCGGCGACCGTGACCACGGCCGTGAGATCGCCGGTGATCCGACGGAGCGCCGCGAGCGACGCGGACAGGCCCATGCCGCCGCCGAGGGCGACGACCTTGGGCTGTGCGCCGCGCTTGCGGCCGGAGAGCGCAGAGGTGGCTCTGCGCAGCCGCCGCAGGCGCAGATTACGACTGGTCACTCGCGCCCCATGTCCCGGTGGACGAGGACGGTCTCGATGCCTTCGGTCGCGAGCCTGGCCGCGAGCTTCTCGGACATGGCCACCGAGCGGTGCTTGCCGCCCGTGCAGCCGACGGCGATCGTCACATAGCGCTTGCCCTCGCGGCGGTACCCGGCGGCGATGAGCTGGAGCAGCTCCGTGTACTGGTTGAGGAATTCCTTGGCGCCGGGTTGGTCGAAGACGTAGGCGGAGACCTCTTCGTTGAGCCCGGTGAACGGGCGCAGCTCGGGGACCCAGTGAGGGTTGGGCAGGAAGCGGCAGTCGACCACCAGGTCGGCGTCGACCGGCAGGCCGTACTTGAAGCCGAACGACATCACCGTGGCGCGCAGCTCCGGCTCCTCGTCGCCGGCGAACTGGGCGTCCATCTTGGCGCGCAGTTCGTGCACATTGAGGCTGGAGGTGTCGATCACCAGGTCGGCGTCGCCGCGCAGTTCGCGCAGCAGGTCGCGCTCGGCGGCGATGCCGTCGACGATCCGGCCGTCACCCTGCAGCGGGTGGGGGCGTCGGACCGATTCGAAGCGGCGGACCAGCGCATCGTCGGAGGACTCCAGGAAGACGATGCGCCGGGTGACGTGCTTTGCCTCCAGGTCGGCGAGGGACTCGCGGAGGTTGTCGAAGAAGCGGCGGCCCCGCACGTCGACGACGACGGCGATCCGGGCCACGTTGCCCTGCGAGCGGGCGCCGAGCTCGACCATGGTGGGGATCAGGGCGGGCGGCAGGTTGTCGACGACGAACCAGCCGAGGTCCTCCAGACATTTGGCCGCGGTGCTGCGCCCGGCGCCCGACATCCCCGAGATGATCACCAGCTCGGGGATGGTCCCATTCCCGTCGCTCGTATCGGTCGTGGTGCCCGTACTCACGTGTCCTGCTCCGTCTGCTCGGTCAGTGCTGTCGTGCTCGACTTCATGTTCGTGTTCGTGCTCAGTCATGTCGTGCTGCCCCCGTCGTCATCTTCAATGATCTCTCCTGTGGCCGTGTTCACGGCGGGCGCGGCCGGGGCGGCCGAGGCCAGGGCGGCCGTCACGGATTCCGCCGTCCTGCGGCCTATCCCCGGAACCTCGCAGATCTCGTCGATTGTCGCCTGCTTCAGCTTCTTCACGGAGCCGAAATGCTTGATCAGCGCCTGTTTCCGGGTCTCTCCGAGGCCGACGACGGCATCCAGGGGGCTGGAACGGATGCGTTTGGCCCGCTTGGCCCGCTGATATGTGATCGCGAAGCGGTGGGCCTCGTCACGGACGCGCTGGAGGAGGTAGAGGCCCTCGCTGGCGCGAGGCAGGACGACGGGGTCGTCGTCATCGGGCAACCAGACCTCTTCGAGGCGCTTGGCGAGGCCACAGACGGCGATGTCGTCGATCCCGAGCTCGTCGAGGGCACGCTTGGCGGCGGCGACCTGCGGCTGGCCGCCGTCGACCACGACGAGCTGCGGCGGATAGGCGAACCGCTTGGGACGGCCGTCGTCCTCACGGGGCTCGGCGTCCGGATCGGGAGTGGTGTCCGGGACAGGGGTGGTGTCCGGGACGGGGGTGGTGTCCGGGACGGGGGTGGTTCCTGCGCCGGGGATGGTGTCCGGGACGGAGATGGTTCCTGCACCGGGAATGGTGTCCGGCCCGACGGCCGGGGCGGCCGGACCGGTCAGCGCCACCGGGGCGGTTTGCGGTGCCGGGACGGGTCCGGTCGGCGCGGGGGTCTCCTCCCACTCCCCCGTCCGCTCCTTCTCCTGGAGATACCGCTTGAAGCGGCGGCCGATCACCTCGTGCATCGACCGGACGTCGTCCTGGCCCTCGAAGCCCTTGATCTGGAAGCGGCGGTACTCGCTCTTGCGGGCCAGCCCGTCCTCGAAGACGACCATGGAAGCGACCACGTCGTCGCCCTGGAGATGGGAGATGTCGAAGCACTCGACGCGCAGCGGAGCCGTGTCGAGGCCGAGCGCCTCGGCGATCTCCTCCAGGGCGCGGGAGCGGGTCGTCAGATCGGAGGCGCGCTTGGTCTTGTGCAGTCCCAGAGCCTGCTGGGCGTTGCGCTGGACGGTCGCCATCAGGTCCTTCTTGTCGCCGCGCTGCGGGATGCGCAGGCTGACGTGGGAGCCCCTGCGGTCGGCGAGCCACTGGGAGACCGCGTCGGGGTCCTCAGGGAGGGCCGGGACGAGGACCTCCTTGGGGACGGAGTCGCCCGTCTCCTCGCCGTACAGCTGCTGCAGGGCGAGCTCGACCAGGCCCGAGGTGTCGACGTTCTCGACCTTGTCGGTGACCCAGCCGCGCTGGCCGCGTACCCGGCCGCCACGCACATGGAAGATCTGTACGGCGGCTTCGAGCTCGTCCTCGGCGACCGCGATCAGGTCGGCGTCGGTGGCGTCGGCGAGGACGACGGCGCTCTTCTCCATGGCCCGCTTGAGGGCCTCCACATCGTCGCGGAGCCGGGCCGCCCGCTCGTACTCCAACTCTTCGGCCGCCGCCATCATGTCCTTCTCCAGGCGGCGGATGTACGTACCGGTGCGGCCGGCCATGAAGTCGCAGAAGTCGCCCGCCAGTTCGCGGTGTTCCTCGGGGGTGACCCGGCCTACGCAGGGGGCCGAGCACTTGCCGATGTAGCCGAGAAGGCACGGGCGGCCGGTCCTCCCTGCGTTCTTGAAGACACCGGCGGAGCACGTACGTACGGGAAAGACCCGGAGCATCAGGTCGACCGTCTCGCGGATCGCCCAGGCGTGGCCGTACGGACCGAAGTAGCGCACGCCCTTCTTCTTGGCTCCGCGCATGACCTGGACGCGCGGGAATTCCTCGTTGAGCGTGACCGCGAGATACGGATAGCTCTTGTCGTCGCGGTACTTGACGTTGAACCGGGGGTCGTACTCCTTGATCCAGGAGTACTCCAGCTGGAGCGCCTCGACCTCCGTGGAAACGACGGTCCACTCCACCGAGGCGGCCGTGGTGACCATCGTGCGCGTACGCGGGTGGAGCGCGGCCAGATCCTGGAAGTAATTGGCCAGGCGCTGGCGCAGGTTCTTGGCCTTTCCGACGTAGATCACCCGGCGGTGTTCGTCGCGGAATTTGTAGACCCCCGGGGAGTCGGGGATCTGTCCCGGCTTGGGTCGGTAGCTGGAGGGGTCTGCCATGTGTCCCACCCTACTTGCGGGCAGTGACAGTGCAGATGGCTCGGCGGTGATGCCGCGCTTCGGGGCGCGGGTTGAGGGAGCGCGCCCCGGAGCACGGAGTCAGCGGGTGCCGTTGCCGGTCACGGGGTTTTCCGGTGGCGGCGGTTACGCAGTGCCGTGATGCCGCCGAGGGCGAGGGCGCCCGCGTACCGCGTCTCGTCGTCGCCGGTGCCTGAAGGCGGGGATTCCCTCCGAAGAACAGGGATGGAGGCGTCCGGCGCGGTGGAGAGGTTGCTCACCACGCTGGGGTCACCGATGGACGGCGGGCCGCACACGGTGGGGCGTCCCAGCGGATACGGATCGGACCCGGCCGGGAGCTGCGGCAACGGGAGCCGCAGCATGTGGTGCGTGCGCACCGGGACGGCATCGACCTATCTCGCCGTCTGTCGGGGCGATCCGGGCTGCGATCCGGCGCGGGTGGAGGTGGCGGCCCGGGAGAACTGCCGGACGGGGCGGGTCCGCTGGGACCGGGAGACGGGAGTGCTCGTCGCGGAGCTGCTCTTCGGCACCCGGCTGAGGGCGGGTAACACGTACTTCTTCGGCTACGGCTTCGACGTCGCCACGGGAGCGCCGTGCGGTGAGTACGTGCGCGGCTCCAGCTTCGGCGGCAGGCAGTACGTGCTGCGGGTGGGCTTCGACGAGGCCGCGCTGCCAGTACGGTGCCGGAGCTTCGACCAGGCCTCGGCAGGCGCGTCGCGCGGCGCTCGTACGGAACTCACGCTCACCGGCCGGCACCGGACCGTTCACCTGGTGGAGCAGGGGTGCGGCCCGGCCCGGTCGGCATCGACCGGGACTGGGAGTGAGTCCGCCCCCGGCAGGGCGTCAGGCGTCGGGGCCCGCGACGAGCTTTCCGCCCTCGATCCTGACCGGGACCGAGGGCAGCGGCGCGGTCGCCGGGCCGCGCATCGCCTTGCCGGTCGTGGTATCGAAGTGGCTGCCGTGGCAGGGGCAGTTCCCCACGTTGTCCTCGACCTTGTCCAGCAGGCAGCCCGCGTGGGTGCACTGGGCGCTGAACGCCTTGTACTGCCCCTTGGCCGGGCACGTGACGATGACCCGCTGGTCGCGGTAGAGCTTGGATCCGCCGACCGGAACCTCTTCCGCTGCGCCGAGCTCGACGGGGGCGGTCGGCGTCGGGGAGTCGGCGTGGCCGAGCTTCGATTCGGTCGAGCAGGCGGCCGCTCCCAGCCCGGCGGCGCCGGCGAGAACGGCACCCTTCAGCACGGTACGGCGGGCGGCGGGCTGGCCGGGCATGCGGTCTCCACTGGTCAGAGGGGGCGGGCTGCATAGGGTTGCCGGGGGCGGCTGAGGCACTGGGACACCAGGGTGCCCGAGGGCATCAGAGCCATCGGTGACAGAACCGACGATACCGACGGGGATCGAAGGGTCGGTGGCCGGGCCACCCAAGTCCGATTGCCCCTGGTCAGGGGGTTAGGAACGGTTGGACAGCACCGCTCGGGGGGGTACGGGCAGGGGCGCGCGGGGGCATACGGACGCGGCGGCGTACGGGCAGGGGGGCGCGGGGGCATACGGGCACGCGGCGGCGTACGGGCGGACCGGGGCGCCCCGAACGTGCAGCCGTGGGGCGCGAGAGTGGGGGCGCGCAGGCCTCACCGAGCCCCGGTGGTGGCTTGCGCAGCCGCACCGGGGCCTGCGGCGCGGTGCGCGCCGTACCGACTGAAGCGGCGGCCCCGATTTCCGGGGCCGCCACTCGGGCGCGG
>NZ_JBEOVN010000110.1:0-23999 GCF_040295565.1 Streptomyces sp. NPDC002785
GGGGGGCCCCCCCCCCCCCCCCCCCTCCGCCGGTCTCATCAGTCCTCCGAGGATTCCTCCGACGAATCCTGTGGGTCGTCGTCGCTGTCCTCGTTGGTGTCGCCGGCCGATGGCTGCCGGCCGGGCCCCGTCTCGCCCCCCGCGGTGTCCGGCCGGACCGGCTTCGGTGGACGGGTGCGGCCGCTGGAGGTGTCGCGCAGATACGAGGCGTCGCCGCTCTCCGTCGCATGCCCGCCGGGCGTCTGGCCCGGACCGGCGTCCCGGCGGCGCAGATAGCGCTCGAACTCCCGGGCGATGGCCTCGCCGCTCGCCTCGGGAAGCTCCGCGGTGTCCCGGGCCTCCTCCAGCGTCTGCACGTACTCCGCCACTTCGCTGTCCTCGGCGGCCAGTTGGTCGACACCGAGCTGCCAGGCGCGCGCGTCCTCGGGCAGCTCGCCCAGCGGGATGCGCAGACCGATGAGGTCCTCCAGGCGATTCAGCAGCGCGAGGGTCGCCTTCGGGTTGGGCGGCTGCGACACATAGTGCGGCACCGCCGCCCACAGGCTCACCGCGGGCACGCCCGCGTGCGTACAGGCCTCCTGGAGGATGCCGACGATGCCCGTCGGACCCTCGTACCTGGTCTCCTCCAGGTCCATGGTCCGTGCCAGATCCGGGTCGGAGGTGACTCCGCTGACCGGTACCGGGCGAGTGTGCGGGGTGTCGCCGAGCAGTGCGCCCAGGACCACCACCATCTCCACGCCCAGCTCATGGGCGAAGCCCAGGATCTCGTTGCAGAACGAGCGCCAGCGCATGGACGGCTCGATACCGCGGACCAGAACGAGATCGCGGGGCTTGTCCCCGCCGATGCGGACCACGGAGAGCCGGGTGGTCGGCCAGGTGATCTTGCGTACCCCGCCGTCCAGCCAGACCGTCGGCCGGTTGACCTGGAAGTCGTAGTAGTCCTCGGCGTCCAGCGCCGCGAACACCTCGCCCTTCCACTCCCGGTCCAGGTGCGCGACCGCCGTGGAAGCGGCGTCACCTGCGTCGTTCCATCCCTCGAACGCGGCCACCATGACCGGGTCGATCAGCTCGGGAACCCCCTCGAGCTCGATCACCCAGGCCTCCTTCCGAAGTTCCCTTGCGTACGCACCAACCTTACGGCTTCCGGTCGCTCTCGCCGCAGCCCCTGTGCACAGCCGGGTGAACGCGACCCGCGGAGGTGCATCACCGGTCGAATCAGGGCAACAGTCTCTGAATACATCCGAGCTGTGTCCAGTCGTTTTCGTCCCAACCCTGGACGTTGGAGTGTTCGTGACGCTATACATCGGATGACCAGAGCAGAGGTCCGATGTTATTCCCCTGGGGGCGCACATGAGTCAGACCGTCACGGATTTCGAGGTCCACGACATCCGTTTTCCGACCTCGGAACAACTGGACGGCTCGGACGCCATGAACCCCGACCCCGACTACTCGGCTGCCTATGTCGTACTGCGTACTTCCTCCGTCGGCGGCGCTGACGGCACTGACATCGAGGGGCATGGCTTCTGTTTCACCATCGGGCGCGGCAACGAGGTGATGGCCGCCGCCATCGAAGCGTTGCGCCCGTACGCGGTGGGGCGCCCGGTGCCCCGCACCGCGGCCGACCTCGCCGCGCTGCATCGTGAGCTCACCCATGACTCCCAACTGCGCTGGCTCGGCCCTGAGAAGGGCGTGATGCACATGGCGGCCGGCGCGGTCGTCAACGCCGCCTGGGACCTGGCGGCGAAGCAGGCAGGCAGGCCCGTCTGGCAGTTCCTCGCCGAGATGACGCCCGAGGAGCTCGTCTCCCTCGTCGACTTCCGCTATCTCACCGATGCCCTCACCCCCGATGAGGCCCTCGCGATCCTGCGGGCCGCCGAACCGGGCCGGGCCGAGCGCACCGAGCGGCTGCGCGCCCAGGGCTACCCGGCGTACACCACCTCTCCCGGCTGGCTGGGATACACCGACGACAAGCTGGTCAGGCTGGCGAAGGAGGCCGTTGCCGACGGCTTCACCCAGATCAAGCTGAAGGTCGGCGGCAACCTCGGCGACGACGTCCGCAGGCTCGCCCTGGCCCGCGAGGCCGTCGGGCCGGACGTCCGGATCGCCGTCGATGCCAACCAGCGCTGGGATGTCGCCGAGGCAGTGAAGTGGATGACCGCGCTCGCGCCGTACGACCCGCACTGGATCGAGGAGCCGACCAGCCCCGACGACATCCTCGGCCACGCCGCAGTCCGCTCCGGGCAGCCGGTCAAGGTCGCCACCGGCGAACACGTCGCCAACCGGGTCGTGTTCAAGCAGCTGCTGCAGGCCGGGGCCGTCGACTTCGTCCAGATCGACGCGGCCCGTGTCGCGGGCGTCAACGAGAATCTGGCGATCCTGCTGCTGGCCGCCAAGTACGGCGTTCCGGTCTGCCCGCACGCGGGCGGTGTCGGGCTGTGCGAGCTCGTGCAGCATCTCTCGATGTTCGACTATGTGGCGGTCTCAGGCAGTTGGGAGAACCGTGTGATCGAGTACGTCGACCATCTCCACGAACACTTCGCCGACCCCACGGTGATCGAGTCCGGCCGTTACGCCGCTCCGAGTTCCCCGGGCTTCTCCGCCCGGATGCTCCCCGAGTCGATCGCCGCACACCGTTATCCGGAGGGCCCCGTATGGCAGGCCCGCCGCATCTCCGAGGAGGCTGACCGATGACCGGAACAAGCGACTTCGAGGGCTTGAACGCCCTGGTGACGGGAGGGGCCTCCGGCATCGGGGCCGCCGTCGCGGCCATGCTGCTGGCGCGCGGTGCGCGCGTGGCCGTACTCGACCGCGAGACCGCAGGCGCCCCCGACGGCACGCTCGCCCTCAAGGCGGACGTCACCGACGACGCGGCCGTGCGCGAGGCGGTCGACCTGGCCGCCGGTGAACTGGGCGGCCTGCACACCGTCGTGTCCAACGCGGGCATCGGCTCCATCGGCACGGTCGAGGACAACGCCGACGACGAGTGGACCCGGGTCCTGGACATCAACGTCCTCGGCATGGTCCGCACCGCCCGGCACGCCCTGCCTCATCTGCGGCGCGCGGTGGCCGACCGCCCCGGCGCCGTCTCGATCACCCAGACCTGCTCGATCGCCGCGACCGCCGGGCTGCCGCAGCGCGCCCTGTACAGCGCGAGCAAGGGTGCGGTCCTCTCGTTGACCCTCGCGATGGCCGCCGACCATGTCCGCGAGGGCATCCGGGTCAATTGCGTCAACCCGGGCACCGCGGACACCCCGTGGATCGGGCGGCTCCTGGGCCAGGCCGACGACCCGGTCGCCGAGCGAGCCGCGCTGGGCGCCCGCCAGCCGCTGGGACGCCTGGTCTCGGCCGACGAGGTGGCCGCCGCGATCGTCTACCTCGCCGGCCCGGCCGCCGCCTCGGTCACCGGCACTGCACTGGCCGTCGACGGCGGAATGCAGGGCCTGCGCCTGCGCCCCGCCGAGAGCTGATCGGGGCCGGACAGGCCCGAGCCGCACCAATGGCCGCACCCCCGCGCGCCATGCACCGCCGCTTCGCCAACAGAGCTCCGAGCCGGTACTCCACAAAGGACGGGACACAATGAGAGTGCGTACGACGAGTGCGGCAGCCTGCGCCGTACTGCTGGCCGTCACTGCCCTCGCGGGCTGCAACCGCGAGTCCACCGCAGATGGGGCGGGCGGCGGGAAGGTCGGCATCGACCTGCCGCGCAGCGACAGCGACTTCTGGAACTCGTACCAGAACTACGTGGAGAAGGGGGTCAAGGCGGGCGAGGTCAAGGCGCTGCCGCTGACCAACTCGCAGAACGACATCGGCAAGCTGGTCGCCAACGTCCAGACCTTCACCGACCAGGGCGCCAAGGCCGTCGTGATGGCACCCCAGGACACCGGTGCGACAGCCCAGTCGCTCAACACGCTGAACGAGAAGAAGATCCCGGTCGTCAGCGTCGACACCCGCCCCGACAAGGGCAACATCTACATGGTGGTGCGGGCCGACAACAAGGCGTACGGGACCAACGCCTGCAAGTACCTCGGCGAGCAGCTGAAGGGCAAGGGCAAGGTCGTCGAGTTCCAGGGCGACCTCTCCTCGATCAACGGCCGTGACCGGTCCGAGGCGTTCAAGTCCTGCATGGACAAGGAATTCCCCGGTATCAAGGTCTTCGAGCTGGCCACCGACTGGAAGGGCGATGTCGCCTCCGCCAAGCTCCAGGCCACCCTGGCCGCCAACCCCGACATCAACGGGATCTATATGCAGGCCGGGGGTGTCTTCCTGCAGCCCACCCTCGCGCTCCTGGAGCAGAAGAAGCTGCTGAAGCCGGCCGGTACGCCGGGCCACATCACGATCATCTCCAACGACGGCATCCCGGAGGAGTTCGACGCCATCAAGGCCGGGAAGATCGACGCGACGATCTCCCAGCCCGCCGACCTGTACGCGAAGTACGCGCTGTACTACGCCAAGGCGGCGCTGGACGGAAAGACCTTCAAGGTGGGTCCGACCGACCACGACTCCAACATCATCAAGATCCCCAATGGCCTGGAGGACCAGCTTCCGGCGCCGTTGGTGACCAAGGACAACGTCGACGACCCGAAGCTGTGGGCCAACCAGCTGGAGAAGAAGAGCTGACCATGGACCAGGCACCACCACCTGCCGTACAGGCAGAAGGCGTTGTCAAACGCTTCGGGCCCACCGTGGCACTCGACGGGGTCCGGCTCACCGTGCAGCCCGGTGAGTCCCATGCCCTCGTCGGCCGCAACGGCGCGGGCAAGTCGACGCTGGTCAGCATCCTGACCGGACTCCACAAGGCGGACGCGGGCACGGTCACGTTCGGCGGGGAGCGCGCGCCGGCCTTCGGGGACACCATGGCCTGGCAGTCGAAGGTCGCCTGCGTCTACCAGAAGTCCATGGTCGTCCCCGACCTGACCGTCGCCGAAAACCTCTTCCTCAACCGTTTCGACGACAACGCCCGCTGGATCAGCTGGGGGAAGCTCCGCAGGCGCGCCGAGCGGCTCCTCGCCGACTACGGGGTCCAGGTCGACCCCAGCACCCGGGCCCGCGATCTCGCCGTCGAGCAGCGGCAGTTCGTCGAGATAGCCCGGGCACTCTCCTTCGGCGCCCGGCTGATCATCCTGGACGAGCCGACCGCTCAGCTCGATGCCCGCGGCATCGGGCGGCTCTTCGGCAAGCTCAGGGAACTGCAGAGCCAGGGAGTGGCGTTCCTCTTCATCTCCCACCATCTGCAGGAGGTGTACGAACTGTGCACGGCGGTCACCGTCTACCGCGACGCCCGCCATGTACTGACCGCTCCGGTCGCCGGCATCACCAAGGCGGAACTGGTGGCGGCGATGACCGCGGAGCAGTCCGCCGGCGCCACCGCCTGGCACGCGAGCGGTGACGGTGCGGCGGTACGGGATCAGTCGGCTGCCCCCGTCCTGCGTACCGAAGGGCTCACCCTGGAAGGCCGGTTCGAACCACTGGACCTGGAGGTCCGCCCCGGCGAGGTGCTCGGCCTCGCCGGCTCCGCGGCCAGCGGCAACACGGCCCTGGGCGAGACCCTGGCCGGTATGCGAAAGGCGGGCGGCGGCACGGTCTTCGTACACGGAAGGACCGTGCGCAGCGGCAGTGTGCCGCACGCGCTGGACGCCGGGATCGGCTACATCCCCGAGGACCGGCACGACCAGGGCCTGGTCCTGGAACGCAGCGTCGCCGAGAACGCCACCCTCACGGTCACCGACCAGCTCGGCCCGTGGGGGACCGTACTGCCCTCCCGTACAAGGGAGTTCGCACGGTCGGTGATCGCCTCGCTGGACATCAAGACACAGGGGCCCGAGCAGCCCGTCTCCGGGCTTTCCGGCGGCAACCAGCAGAAGGTGGTCGTCGCCCGCGCGCTGGCCCGCAAGCCGAGCGTGCTGGTGGCCGTCCGGCCCACCGCGGGTGTGGACGTCAAGTCCAAGGATTCGCTCCTGGGAGTCGTGCGGCGGGTAGCCGACGAGGGGAACGCCGCAGTGATCATCTCGGACGAACTGGACGATCTGCGGGTCTGTGACCGGGTGCTCGCCCTGTTCCACGGGCGCGTGGTCGCAACATTCGCAAGCGGGTGGACCGACGGGGAACTCGTCGCCGCCATGGAAGGTGTGGGGGAAAGGGAATGACCGGCACGGTACGGCCCCCGGCGGCCGACGGCATCGACAGCGGGCTGAAGGGCTCCCTGACGGGCGAGAGCCCACTGGACCGGCTGAAGCTGATCCGGTGGAGCGACTTCTCCCTGGTACCGGTGATTCTGGTGCTGATGGTGATCGGGTTCATCGTCTCGCCGGTGTTCCTGACCTCCGAGAACCTGATCAGCGTCGTCCAGCAGTCCTCCGAGCTGAGCTTGCTGGTCCTGGGACAGGCGCTGATCCTGATCTGCGGACGGATGGACCTGTCACTGGAGTCGACGATCGGCATCGCGCCGGTCGTCGCGATGTGGCTGGTCCTGCCCGCCGAGGGCGGCCGCTTCGCGGGCCTCGGCCTGCTTCCCACCTGGTCGGCGATCCCCCTCTGTCTGCTCGTCGGCCTGGCGATCGGTGCAATCAACGGCTTTCTCATGCTGAAGCTGAGGGTCAACGGCTTCATCGCCACGCTCGGCATGCTCACCATGCTGCGCGGCCTCCACATCGGCATCACCGAGGGCAAGTCCATCACCGACGTCCCGGAGTCCTTCCGCTACCTCGGCAAGAGCGAATGGCTCGGCGTACCGGCGGCCGTCTGGATCTGCCTGGCGCTGTTCGCCGTCGGTGGCGCCGCGCTGGCCTGGCTGCGCCATGGACGCTCGTTGTACGCCATCGGCGGCAATCCGGAGGCGGCGCGAGCCGCGGGCATCCGGGTGGACCGGGTCACCTGGATCGTGCTCGCCATCGGCGGTCTGCTGGCGGCCTTCGCGGGCATCCTCTACACCGGTCACTACGGATCGGTCGCGGCGACCCAGGGCAACGGCTGGATCTTCCAGGTGTTCGCCGCCGCGGTCATCGGCGGCATCAGCCTCAAGGGCGGGCGAGGCACCCTGTTCGGTGCGCTCACCGGCGTACTGACGCTCCAGCTGGTGGTCAATGTGATGACCCTCGGCGGTGTCCCGGCGCTCTGGAACCAGTTCCTCAACGGCGCCATCATCATCGTCGCCCTGGTCATCTCCCGCTTCGCGAGCGGCGAGCAGCAGGACTGATGTTCTTCTCGCAACGCCGGCGGTGCTGATGATTTTCAGCCCCGCCGGTGTTCGAGGCGCGGGGTCAGGGGCGGAGCCCCGGTCACCCACCCGCCGCGCGCTACAGCGTCGACCGCAACCACTGCTCCACACTCGCCACATGGACCGTCGCCCACGCCCGCGCAGCCTCCGCGTCCCGGTCCCGCAGCGCCGACACGATCGCCCGGTGCTCCAGGAGCGTGCGGCTGACCGCGTCCTCCTGCGTCAGACCGCGCCAGACCCGCGCCCGCGTCGTCGGCCCCGACAGTCCGTCGAGCAGCGAGCAGAGCACCGAGTTCCCGGACGACTGCACGATGCCGCGGTGGAACTCCAGATCGCAGGCGACCAGCTCCTCCACCGATGGCTGCGCGCCCAGGGCGTCCAACTGTGAGCTCAGTACGTCCAGTTGGGCCTCGCTGATCCGGTTCGCCGCCATCGCCGTCGCGGCTGGTTCCAGAATCCGGCGGACCGCGAGGAATTCGAGCACCGTGTCGTCGCGGTGGAAGTCCACCACGAAGCTCAGCGCCTCCAGCAGCAACTGCGGGTCGAGGCTGGTCACATACGTGCCGTCGCCCTGCCGCACATCGAGAATGCGGATCAGCGACAGGGCGCGCACCGCCTCCCGGAGAGAGTTGCGGGAGAGCCCCAGCTCCGCCGCGAGTTCGCTCTCCTTGGGGAGCCGGTCGCCGGGCCGCAGCGCACCCGAGACGATCATTCCCTTGATCTTCTCGATCGCCTCGTCGGTGACAGCCATGACGGTCCTCCTGGATCCGGACTGGAATCAGACATCCGATGTCTCTCTTCATTATGCGGGTCGGAAGTGGAGGATGAACCAGGTCTGCCGGAGGTCTCCCGGGCACGCGGCCAACGCACGGGCGTCGATCGGCCGGTAGTACGTCGCACAGGGCTCGACGGCCGTGGCGGTGAACAGCGGATCGCCGTGGAGCGCCGCCGGTTCGGGGGAGTTGAGGCTGGTCGCCGAGCCGTGCCGGATGCGCGGCGCTCCGGGGAGGGGTGCCGGCCGGTCAGCGGATGCGGGGCGTGGCCGATGAGCGAAAGCACGGGAAACTTCATGGCTCAACTGCCCCCGCGCCGTTTTGCACCTGTAGGTGGCTGTATGGCGCGTTCACCGGACTGTGGTCCTGCCGACACGCGACGGGGCGGCTCCCTCGTGGGAGCCGCCCCGTCCGATCTGTACGACCCCGTCAGCTCCGGTCGCCGAGCATGGACTCGACGCCGGCCCGGATCTCGTCCGTCGCCAGACCCCGGATCGTCAGCGTCGTGCGGCGGCGCAGCACATCGTCCGCCGTCTCGGCCCACTCGTGATCACGTGCGTAGGCGACCTGCGCCCAGATCTCCGGCGCGTCCGGGTGGATGCGCTCGGCCAGCGCCGGGTTGTCGTTCGCCAGCCGTGCGATGTCGAAGGAGAGCGAGCCGTAGTGCGTGGCGAGGTGACGGGCGGTGTCGGCCGCCATCCGCGGTCCGGGTGTACCGCCGTCGACCAGCAGCCGGTGCGCCACCGCGTTCGGGTTGGCGATGCCGGGCAGCGGGAGCTTCTTCGGCAGGTGCGAGATCGGCTCCATGTCCTGTGCGAGGGGGTGCCCGGGGAGTGCGGCCAGCTTGTTCATCACCGTACGGCCGATGTGGCGGAACGTCGTCCACTTGCCGCCCGCGACTGACAGCATCCCGCCGCGGCCCTCCGTCACGACCGTCTCGCGCTTGGCCTTGGACGTGTCACCCGGGCCGCCCGGCAGCACCCGCAGGCCCGCGAATGAGTACGTGATCAGATCTCGCGACAGCTGCTGGTCCTTGATGGAGAACGCGGCCTCGTCGAGGATCTGCGCGGTGTCCTTCTCGTTGACCGCGACGTCCGCCGGATCGCCCTCGTACTCCTCGTCCGTCGTACCGAGCAGCAGCATGTCCTCCCACGGCAGGGCGAACGTGATGCGGTACTTGTCGATCGGGGTGGCCAGCGCGGCCTTCCAGGGACGCGTGCGCTTCAGCACCAGGTGCGCGCCCTTGGACAGACGTATCGAAGGCGCCGCGTTCGGGTCCTCCATCTTGCGCAGGTGATCGACCCACGGGCCGGTGGCGTTCAGCACGAGGCGGGCGTTGACGCCGAACTCCGTGCCGTCCGTACGGTCCTCCAGGTCGGCGCCCGTCACCCGGCCCTTGGTGAACCGCAGCCCGGTCACCGCCGCGTGGTTCAGGACGACCGCCCCCGCGTCGACGGCCGCTCGGACCGTCATGAGCGCCATCCGGGCATCGTTCATCTGGTCGTCGCCGTAGACCGCGACGGCCTTCAGATTGTCCGTACGCAGCTCCGGAACATCGCGCTGAGCCTTCGCCGGGCTGATCACATGCCCGACCCCGTCACCGAACGCGGAGAGCGCCGAGTACGCGAACACACCCGCACCGAGCTTGGCCGCGCCGTGCGGGCCGCCCTTGTAGACCGGCAGGTAGAAGGTGAGCGGATTGGCCAGGTGCGGGGCGACCTGACGGGACACCGCGCGCCGCTCGAAGTGGTTCTCCGCGACCAGCTTCACCGCGCCGGTCTGCAGGTAGCGCAGACCGCCGTGGAGCAGCTTGGAGGAGGCGGAGGAGGTGGCGCCGGCGAAGTCGCCGGCATCCACCAGGGCCACCCGCAGCCCGGACTGCGCGGCGTGCCAGGCCGTGGAGATGCCCAGGATGCCGCCACCGATCACCAGGAGGTCGTACGTCGCCTTGGAGAGCTGCTCCCGAGTTTCGGCGCGGCTCGGAAGGGAGCTGGAGGCCGGGTGCGTCCCGAGTGACGGGACGCTCTGCAGGGTGGTCATTGTGATTACTCCTCGACTGAGCTGTCTTCGAGCCAGCCCATGGTCCGTTCCACGGCCTTGAGCCAGCTCTTGTACTCGCGGTCGCGGGTGTCCGCGGCCATGCGGGGTGTCCACTCGGCGGCCCGGCGCCAGTTGGCGCGCAGCGCGTCGGTGTCCGGCCAGAAGCCGACGGCGAGACCGGCGGCGTAGGCGGCGCCGAGGCAGGTCGTCTCGGCGACCATGGGCCGCACCACGGGTGCGTCCAGGAAGTCGGCGAGTGTCTGCATCAGCAAGTTGTTGGAGGTCATGCCGCCGTCGACCTTCAGGGCTGCGAGCTCGACACCGGAGTCCTTCGTCATGGCGTCGGTGATCTCGCGGGTCTGCCAGGCGGTGGCCTCCAGAACCGCACGGGCGATGTGCGCCTTGGTGACGTACCTGGTCAGACCGGCGATGACGCCGCGGGCGTCGGAGCGCCAGTACGGGGCGAACAGACCCGAGAAGGCGGGCACGAAGTAGGCACCGCCGTTGTCCTCGACCGACGAGGCCAGGGTCTCGATCTCGGCCGCGGACTTGATCAGACCCATCTGGTCGCGCATCCACTGAACCAGCGAACCCGTGACGGCGATGGAGCCCTCCAGGGCGTACACCGGCTTCTGGTCACCGATCCGGTAACCGACCGTCGTCAGCAGTCCGTTGTACGAGTTGACGGGTGTCTCGCCGGTGTTCATCAGCATGAAGGTGCCGGTGCCGTACGTGGACTTGGCCTCGCCCTTGGAGAAGCAGGTCTGGCCGAAGAGCGCCGCCTGCTGGTCGCCGAGCGCGGAGGCGACCGGGACACCGTCCAGGACGCCGCCCTTGGCGGTGCCGTACACCTCGGCGGAGGAGCGGATCTCGGGCAGCACGGCCGCCGGGATCTCCATGGACGCGAGGATCTTGTCGTCCCACGCCAGGGTGTGCAGGTTCATCAGGAGGGTGCGTGAGGCGTTGGTGACGTCGGTGACATGGACGCCGCCGCCGGTGCCGCCGGTCAGGTTCCAGATGACCCAGGAGTCCATGGTGCCGAAGAGGATGTCGCCGCGCTCCGCGCGCTCGCGAAGCCCCTCGACGTTGTCGAGCAGCCAGCGGACCTTGGGGCCCGCGAAGTACGAGGCGAGCGGCAGACCGGTCTCGCGGCGGAAGCGGTCCTGACCCACGTTGCGGCCGAGCTCCTTGCAGAGCGCGTCGGTGCGGGTGTCCTGCCAGACCAGGGCGTTGTGGACGGGCTCACCGGTGTTCTTGTCCCAGAGCAGCGTGGTCTCGCGCTGGTTGGTGATGCCGATCGCCTTCACATCGGCGGCGGTGATGCCCGCCTTGACGATGGCGCCGGCGACGACCTCCTGGACGTTCTCCCAGATCTCGGTCGCGTTGTGCTCGACCCAGCCCGGCTTCGGGAAGATCTGCTCGTGCTCCTTCTGGTCGACGGAGACGATCCGGCCGTCCTTGTCGAAGACGATGCAGCGGCTGGAGGTGGTGCCCTGGTCGATGGCCGCGATGAACGGGCCGGTGGTGTGTGCGTCGGTCACAGTGTGCTCCCGGAAGTCTGTGTGGTCTTGAGGGTTACGGCTCTGTACGCCACGGCTCAGGCGAAGGCGACGTTGTAGAGCCCGCCCGCGATCGCGCCGCCGATGAGCGGTCCGACGACAGGGACCCATGCGTAGCCCCAGTCGGAACCGCCCTTGTTCGGCAGCGGCAGCAGCGCGTGCACGATACGCGGACCGAGGTCGCGAACCGGGTTGATTGCGTAACCCGTCGGCCCGCCGAGCGAGAGACCGATACCGACGATGACCAGAGCAGTGACCAGTGCCCCGAGCGTGCCCAGGCCGTTGCCCTCGTTGTTGAGGCCCTGGGTGAGGATCGCCAGGACGAGCACGACGGTGGCGATGATTTCGGTGACGACGTTCTGCACCGCGTGCCGGATCTCGGGGCCGGTGGAGAAGATGCCCAGCACCGGGCCCGCCTTCGGGGCCGAGGCCTGGTCGACCAGGGCCTCTTCACCCGGTTGGGCGCCCAGGATCTCCGGATCGGTGAGATGCGCCCGGAACTGCCCGTAGTACGTCAGCCAGACCAGCACCGCGCCGATCATGGCGCCGAGTAGCTGGGAGCCGAGGTACAGCGGTACGTCGCTCCACTTGGTGCCGCCCTCGATCGCGAGACCGATCGTGACCGCCGGATTGAGATGCGCGCCGGAAACGCCACCGGCCAGATATGCGGCGGTCAGCACGGCGAAACCCCACCCGAAGGTAATGGCGAGCCAGCCGGCGTTCTGCGCCTTGGAGCGCTTGAGAGTGACTGCGGCACAGACACCGCCGCCGAGCAGGATGAGCACGGCGGTACCTATGGTCTCGCCGATGAAGATGTCGGAGCTGGACACCCGCGACTCCTTTGTCCTTCGTCCAGGGAAGCCGAACCCCGGGTCCCTCCGGTGGTCCGCGCCCTCATGTGAGGGCGTTTTCCGGCCCTTGACGCTGTCACACCCTAACGCGTATTTCCGTTAGCTGTTCGACAATGTCGACCGATGAACGGCAGTGTTTCTCCCGGGTGAATCAGCCGTCAAGGGTTGTGTGGCCTATAACTCGATCGTTACCGACAGCTCATCGGTAACGATCAACGCCGGGCCGGTCAGAAGCGCCGGGCGCCCAGATCCCTGGAGACCGCACGTGCGCAGTCCCGTACCGCGGCGATCAGCTCGGGGCGCAGCTCCCCGTCCGCGCAGACCCGCTCCACCGCGCCGGTCACGGCCACCGCGCCGACCGGCATCCGCCGCCGGTCGTGGATCGGGGCGGCCACCGCGGCCACTCCCTCCCAGGTCTCCTCCACGTCGGCCGCCCAGCCGTGGGCCCGGATGACGTCGAGCATCGCCTCGAACTCCTCCGGATCGGTGACGGTGTGCGGCGTGAAGGACTGCCGCTCGGCTTCCAGGGCCTCGGTGTGCGCCACCGGGTCGTACGCCGACAGCACCTTGCCCAGGGCTGTGGAGTGCAGTGGCTGCATGGCCCCGACCTCCAGGACCTGCCGGCTGTCGTCGGGCCGGAAGACGTGGTGGACGATGAGGACGCCCTGCTGGTGCAGGACCCCCAGATGGGCGCTCTCGCCGCTGGAGCGGGCCAGGTCGTCCGTCCAGACCAGCGCGCGGGCCCGCAGCTCGTGGACGTCCAGATAGCTGTTGCCCAGGCGCAGCAGCTCGGCGCCCAGCTGATAGCGGCCGGACACCGTGTCCTGCTCGACGAAGCCCTCGTGCTGGAGCGTGCGCAGGATGCCGTGTGCGGTGCCTTTGGCCAGGCCCAGTGAGGAGGCGATGTCGGACAGCCCCAGCCGACGCTCACCGCCTGCCAGTAGGCGCAGCATCGCTGCCGCCCGCTCCAGCGACTGGATGTTCTTGGCCATCGCGCCGTACTCCTCCACCTCGGTTCGACAATGCTGAACACTATCGGTCGATGCCGACCTTCGCTCGATCGCACAGGAAAACTGCGTCACCACTCCGATCCGGACATCCCCCGCACAGCATGCCGTCCGTTCCGTGGGACGGAGTGACGGCCCCGGGCGCCGCCCGGCTACGCTGGCCTGGTGCGCCTTCCGCCGAAGACGCAAAGCCGACAGCCGTCGCATCCCAGGGAGCACATCCATGGCCTCGTTGCCGACCCCTTCCGCCGACAGCCGGAACCGAGCCGAAGCCCTCCGCGAGGCACTCGCCACCCGGGTGGTGGTGGCCGACGGTGCCATGGGCACCATGCTCCAGGCGCAGGACCCCACCCTCGAGGACTTCCAGAACCTCGAAGGCTGCAACGAGATCCTGAACGTCACGCGCCCCGACATCGTGCGCTCCGTGCACCAGGAGTACTTCGCCGTCGGTGTGGACTGCGTCGAGACGAACACCTTCGGGGCCAACGCCTCCGCCCTGGGCGAGTACGACATTCCCGGGCGCATCCACGAACTGTCCGAGTCCGGCGCGCGCATCGCCCGCGAGGTGGCCGACGAGTTCACCGCGTCCACCGGACAGCAGCGCTGGGTGCTCGGCTCCATGGGCCCGGGTACGAAGCTGCCGACGCTGGGGCACGCTCCCTACACGGTGCTGCGGGACGGCTTCCAGCAGAACGCCGAGGGTCTGATCGCCGGCGGCGCGGACGCGCTCGTCATCGAGACGACGCAGGACCTGCTGCAGACCAAGGCCGCCGTACTGGGCGCGCGTCGCGCCCTGGAGGCGATGGGCAGCGACCTCCTGGTGCTGTGCTCGCTGGCGTTCGAGACCACTGGCACCATGCTGCTCGGCTCCGAGATCGGGGCCGCGCTGACCGCGCTGGAACCGCTCGGCGTCGACATGATCGGTCTGAACTGCTCGACCGGCCCCGCCGAGATGAGCGAGCACCTGCGCTACCTCACGCGCCACTCCCGTATCCCGCTGCTCTGCATGCCGAATGCCGGACTGCCGGTGCTCACCAAGGACGGCGCGCACTTCCCGCTCGGTCCCGAAGGGCTGGCCGACGCGCAGGAGACGTTCGTCCAGGAGTACGGCCTCTCGCTGGTCGGCGGCTGCTGCGGTACGACTCCGGAGCACCTGCGCCAGGTCGTCGAACGCGTCCGCGGCGCCGCCCTCACCCCCCGCGACCCGCGCCCCGAGCCCGGTGCCGCCTCGCTGTACCAGACCGTCCCGTTCCGCCAGGACACCTCGTACCTCGCCATCGGCGAGCGTACGAACGCCAACGGATCCAAGAAGTTCCGCGAGGCCATGCTGGCCGCCCGCTGGGACGACTGCGTGGAGATGGCGCGCGACCAGATCCGGGAGGGCGCGCACATGCTCGACCTCTGCGTCGACTACGTCGGCCGAGACGGTGTCGCGGACATGGAGGAGCTGGCCGGACGCTTCGCCACCGCCTCCACACTCCCGATCGTGCTCGACTCCACCGAACTGCCGGTCCTGCGGGCTGGACTGGAGAAGCTCGGCGGCCGGGCGGTTCTCAACTCCGTCAACTACGAGGACGGCGACGGACCCGAGTCCCGCTTCGCCAAGGTCACGCAACTGGCCGCCGAGCACGGCGCCGCGCTGATCGCCCTGACCATCGAC
Source organism: Streptomyces sp. NPDC002785 (assembly GCF_040295565.1). Lineage (NCBI taxonomy): Bacteria > Bacillati > Actinomycetota > Actinomycetes > Kitasatosporales > Streptomycetaceae > Streptomyces > Streptomyces sp. NPDC002785. The sequence continues at coordinate 15,104 of NZ_JBEOVN010000110.1, forward strand.
GAGGAGGGCCAGGCCCGTACCGTCGAGCACAAGGTCGCCGTCGCCGAGCGGCTCATCGAGGACCTGACCGGCAACTGGGGCATCCACGAGTCGGACATCCTCATCGACACGCTGACCTTCACCATCTGCACCGGTCAGGAGGAGTCCCGCAAGGACGGCCTGGCCACCATCGGCGCCATCCGCGAACTCAAGCGGCGCCATCCCGAGGTCCAGACCACGCTCGGCCTGTCCAACATCTCCTTCGGGCTCAACCCGGCCGCCCGTGTCGTGCTGAACTCCGTCTTTCTCGACGAGTGCGTCAAGGCCGGTCTCGACTCCGCGATTGTGCACGCCTCCAAGATCCTGCCGATCGCACGCCTCGACGAGGAGCAGGTCAAGGTCGCGCTCGACCTCATCCACGACCGCCGTGCCGAGGGCTACGACCCCCTTCAGAAGCTCATGGAGCTCTTCGAGGGCGTCAGCACGAAGTCCATGAAGGCGGGCAAGGCCGAGGAACTCCTCGCCCTGCCGCTCGACGAGCGCCTCCAGCGCCGCATCATCGACGGTGAGAAGAACGGCCTGCACACCGACCTCGACGAGGCCCTGCAGACCCGCCCGGCCCTCGACATCGTCAACGACACCCTTCTGGAGGGCATGAAGGTCGTCGGCGAACTCTTCGGCTCCGGCCAGATGCAGCTGCCCTTCGTGCTCCAGTCCGCCGAGGTCATGAAGACCGCGGTCGCCCACCTGGAACCGCACATGGAGAAGTCCGAGGCCGAGGGCAAGGGCAAGGGCACCATCGTCCTGGCCACCGTCCGCGGCGACGTCCATGACATCGGCAAGAACCTCGTCGACATCATCCTGTCCAACAACGGCTTCAACGTCGTGAACCTCGGCATCAAGCAGCCCGTCTCCGCGATCCTGGAAGCCGCCGAGGAGCACCGCGCCGACGTCATCGGCATGTCCGGCCTCCTGGTGAAGTCCACCGTGATCATGAAGGAGAACCTGGAGGAGCTGAACCAGCGCAAGCTGGCCGCCGACTTCCCGGTGATCCTCGGCGGCGCGGCCCTCACCCGGGCCTATGTCGAGCAGGACCTCCATGAGATCTACGAGGGCGAGGTCCGCTACGCCCGCGACGCGTTCGAGGGGCTGCGCCTGATGGACGCCCTCGTCGCGGTCAAGCGCGGCGTCCCCGGCGCCACCCTCCCCGAACTCAAGCAGCGCCGCGTCCCCAAGCGGGACACGGCGGTCCTGGAGGTCGACGAGCCCGAGGAGGGCGTCCGCTCCGACGTCGCCGTCGACAACCCGGTCCCCACCCCGCCGTTCTGGGGCACCCGTGTCGTCAAGGGGATCCAGCTCAAGGAGTACGCGTCCTGGCTGGACGAGGGCGCGCTCTTCAAGGGCCAGTGGGGCCTCAAGCAGGCCCGCGCCGGTGACGGACCGACGTACGAGGAACTGGTCGAGACCGAGGGCCGCCCGCACCTGCGCGGCTGGCTCGACAAGCTCCACACCGAGAACCTGCTGGAAGCCGCCGTCGTCCACGGCTACTTCCCCTGCGTCTCCAAGGGCGACGACCTGATCCTGCTCCACGAGGACGGTTCCGAGCGCACCCGCTTCACCTTCCCGCGCCAGCGCCGCGGCCGCCGCCTCTGCCTCGCGGACTTCTTCCGCCCCGAGGAGTCCGGCGAGACGGACGTGATCGGCCTCCAGGTCGTCACCGTCGGTTCGAAGATCGGCGGCGAGACCGCCAAGCTCTTCGAGGCCAACTCCTACCGCGACTACCTGGAGCTGCACGGCCTGTCCGTACAGCTGGCCGAGGCCCTCGCCGAGTACTGGCACGCCCGGGTCCGCTCCGAGCTCGGCTTCGGCGGCGAGGACCCCGCCGGTGTCGAGGACATGTTCGCGCTGAAGTACCGCGGCGCGCGCTTCTCGCTCGGCTACGGCGCCTGCCCCGACCTGGAGGACCGGGCGAAGATCGCCGAGCTGCTCCAGCCCGAGCGGATCGGTGTGCATCTCTCGGAGGAGTTCCAGCTGCACCCGGAGCAGTCCACCGACGCGATCGTCATCCACCACCCGGAGGCGAAGTACTTCAACGCGCGGTAAGACGCCGTTCAGCGCGCGGTAGCAGGACAAGTCGTACACTGGTCGGTCCAGTGAAGGCCGGTCGCCCTTCCCACGGGAAATGGCGGCCGGCCTTCTCGTCCCCTACGGAAGGTGTGCCGGATGACCAGCACGGTTCCCGCGTCCATGACCCGCACGGCCGAAGACGCCGCGCTGCAGGCCGTCCTGCTCGACATGGACGGCACGCTCGTCGACACCGAGGGCTTCTGGTGGGACGCCGAGGTGGAGGTCTTCGCCGAGCTCGGGCACCAGCTCGACGAGGCCTGGCGGAACGTAGTGGTCGGCGGGCCGATGACCCGCAGCGCCGGCTACCTCATGGATGTCACCGGCGCGGACATCACCCTCGCCGAACTCACCGTGCTGCTCAACGACCGCTTCGAGAGGCGTATCGGCCGCGGGGTGCCGCTGATGCCAGGCGCGGCACGGCTGCTGGCCGAACTGGCCAGGCACGAGATTCCCACCGCCCTGGTCTCCGCCTCGCACCGGCGGATCATCGATCGGGTGCTGGAATCGGTGGGCCGCCACCACTTCGCCCTCACCGTCGCGGGCGACGAGGTCTCCCGTACCAAGCCGCACCCGGAGCCCTATCTCACCGCCGCGTCCGGTTTCGGGGCGGTCCCCGGGCTCTGTGCGGTCATCGAGGACACCGCGACCGGCGTCGCGGCTGCGGAGGCCGCGGGCTGCCGGGTGGTCGCCGTACCGTCCGTCGCGCCGATCGCCCCCGCGTCCGGCCGGGCGGTCGTACGTTCGCTCGAAGAAGTCGATCTCGCATTTCTCCGGGGCCTGGTCACAGGAATGCGGTGATCAGCGCACCGAGAGTGTTTCTGTGAATGAATCGAAAAGCTCTGGGTGTCGGATGGTGCATTTTCTGTCGTACGTAAGTGTGTGCAAGCCGGGCGCACGACAAAGGACGGAAAATGCTCCGGGCGTGAGCTTTATCACCTGAATGCCCCCGAAGGCTCATCAAGAACCACCGAGGTGTCCGTTTTAGGGTGTCGAAATATCCCGATTGATGAAGTTTTGTACGAAACCTTCCCGGTCGGGGAAAACGGCTCGCCGCTATTTCCCGCCACCGTCTGATTGCGCATCGGGACATCTCCGGTCCGGCATTGTCGACGACGCCTACTAATGTCGCTTTCTCCATGCACGGATGAGGGAGAGCGTCCAAGATGAACCGCAAGACTCTGGTGCTGCCGGCCGTCGTCGGTCTGCTCGCACCCGCACTCGCCGCCTGCGGCGCGTCGGGCGGCGGGGGCGATGGCAAGGCCGCCATCGTTGTCGGCACCACGGACCAGTTCGTCGCCTCCAAGGACAACCCCACGCCGCTCGATCCCGCCACCGGCTACGAAGCGGGCGTATCGAATGTGCTCCGGCAGACCCTGCAGACCCTGGTGCATGTGCCGCGCGGCGGGGGCGAGCCGGTGCCCGAAGCTGCGGAGAGCTGCACCTTCACGGACACGCAGAACGAGAGCTACCGCTGCAAGCTGCGCAGCGGCCTGAAGTTCGCCGACGGCAAGGCGGTCACCGCCGACGACGTGAAGTACTCCATCGACCGCGTCATCCGCATCAAAGCCGCCAACGGGCCCCTCGCCCTGCTCGCGAACATCGACACGGTCGAGACGCAGGGCGAGCGGGAGGTCATCTTCCATCTCCGTACGCCGGACGCCACGTTCCCGTACAAGCTCGCCACCCCGGCCGCCGGGATCGTGCCGCGCAGCAAGTACGCGGCGAAGTCCGCGCGGGCCGGCTTCCAGGTGGACGGCTCCGGTCCGTAAGTCATGAAGCCGGAAGTCGAGCACAACCGGGTCGTCAAGGTGCTCTTCACCAGGAACCCCCGCTACAAGGGTGATCTGGAGGTACGGAACGACAAGGTCGAGCTGGATCTCTTCCCCGACGCGCAGGCGATGGGGAAGGCCCTCGCCGACAAGAAGATCGACATGATGACCCGCACCATGTCGCCCGAGCAGTCCCAGCAACTGCTCGAAAACCCCAAGAACGGCATCAAACTCACCGAGGTGCCCGGCCTCGCGATCAGCTATCTCGGCTTCGACACCGACGACCCGACTGTGAAGAACAAGGCCGTCCGCCAGGCCATGGCTCAGGTCATCGACCGCGGCGAGATCGCGAGCAAGGTGTACGGCAGCACGGCCGAGCCGCTGTACTCGCTGATCCCGTCCAGCGTCACCGCGCACACCAACTCGTTCTACAACAAGTACGGCGAGCCCAGCACCACGAAGGCCGCGGCGATCCTGCGCGCCGCCGGCATCGACACCCCGGTGAAGCTCACCCTGCACTACACGACCGACTACTATGGCGCCGCCACCGCGACCGAGTTCGAGACCCTGAAGAAGCAGTTCAACAACACCGGGCTGTTCGACGTCACAGTCAAGGGCACCGCGTGGGAGAAGTACCGCCCGGCGCAGGTGCGCGGCGACTACGCCGTCTACGGCATGGGCTGGTTCCCCGACTTCCCGGACCCCGACAACTACACGGCGCCGTTCCTCGACAGGAACAACTTCCTCAACTCGCCCTACAAGTCGGCCCTGGCCCAGAAGACGCTCATTCCGCAGTCCCGCCGCGAGACCGACCGCAGCGCCACGGTCAAGACCTTCCAGCAGCTCCAGGACATCGTTGCCAACGACGTCCCCCTACTGCCGATCTGGCAGGGCAAGCAGTATGTCGCCGCCCGTGAGGACCTTACCGGCATCGAGTGGGCGGTCAACTCCTCCGCCGAGCTCCAGCTCTGGGAGCTGGGCAACGGCACCGTCTGAGCACGGACTCCGCCCCGGCCGAACCCGGCCGGGGCGGAGCTGTTTGGGGGGCCGTTTCCCGGTCCGCCCGCTGATCCGCTCACTGGGCGCCGGGGCGCACCAGGCCGCTCTCGTACGCGTACACGGCCGCCTGCACCCGGTCGCGCAGACCGAGCTTGGTCAGCACGTGGCCGACATGCGTCTTGACCGTAGTCTCACTGACGAACAGATCTGCCGCGATCTCCGCATTCGACAGACCGCGCGCCACCAGCTTCAGCACCTCGACCTCACGGTCCGTCAGCGTGTGCAGGGTGTCGGGGACCGGCTCCTCGCCGGACGGCAGATGGTCCGCGTACTTGTCAAGCAGCCTGCGGGTGATGCTCGGAGCGAGCATCGCCTCGCCCGCAGCGACCACGCGGATGGCCTGCACCAGCTCATTGGCCGGCGCGTCCTTCAACAGGAAGCCGCTGGCACCGGCGCGCAGCGCCTCCACCACGTACTCGTCGAGATCGAACGTGGTCAGCACCAGCACCTTCGCCGGACCGTCCCGACCGGGACCGGTGATCTGACGCGTCGCCTCGACGCCGTCCATCCGCGGCATACGGATGTCCATCAGCACCACATCGGGCTGCAGCGCCCGCACCTGGTCGAGAGCCTGGAGACCATCACCGGCCTCGCCCACCACCGCGAGATCCCCCTCCGCCTCCAGAATCATCCGGAAGCCGGTGCGCAGCAGCGGTTGGTCATCGACCAGTAGGACGCGGATAGCCACAGGGTCTCCTTAAGGTCCTTCGAGGGCCACAGGCCGGCCGGCCTCAGCACGGACCGGAGCCATTCTGCCCTGGACATCCTGCTCCGACTCCGCCGGGCGTACCGACAACGGGTAGACCGGGGGCGTGCCACCGAATTCGGGGCAGACCGACTGGTGGTCGCACCAGCCACAGAGCTTCGTCGGCCGGGGCCGCCACTCGCCCGTCTCCGTCGCCAGCCGGATCGCGTCCCAGAGGGCCAGCAGCTTCCGCTCGACGCGCTCCAGATCCGCCACCACCGGGTCGTACGTCATGATGTCGCCGCTGCCGAGATAGACGAGCTGGAGTCGGCGCGGCACCACGCCCTTCAGCCGCCAGATCACCAGGGCGTAGAACTTCATCTGGAAGAGCGCGCCCTCCGCGTACTCCGGACGCGGCGCTTTCCCCGTCTTGTAGTCGACGATCCGGACCTCGCCCGTCGGTGCCACATCGATGCGGTCGATCACCCCGCGCAGCCGCAGCCCCGACTCCAGCTCCGTCTCGACGAACAGCTCCCGCTCGGCGGGCTCCAGGCGCGTCGGGTCCTCCAGCGAGAACCACCGCTCCACCAGGCTCTCAGCCTCCGAGAGCCAACGCGCCAGCCGCTCGCCCCCGGCATCCTCCGCGAACAGCTCCGACAGCTCCGGCTTCGACTCCAGCAGCCGGTCCCACTGGGCGGGGATCAGCGCCGTGGCCCGGCCGGCCGTGCGTTCCACCGCCGGGTTGTCGAAGAGCCGCTCAAGCACCGCATGCACCAGCGTGCCCCGGGTAGCCGCTTCGCTGGGCTTCTCCGGCAGTTTGTCGATGACCCGGAAGCGGTACAGCAGAGGACACTGCATGAAATCGCTCGCCCGCGACGGCGACAGGGACGAAGGCGGCTGAGGAGGCCGCGGCAGGGAGGTCATGACGAAGACCCTACGGCCCGCCACTGACAGCCGGCGGCATACCATCGACCACACACCCCCGAACACTGCATGATCGTGCCGTACGGCACCAACCGAAAGGACCTCGTGGACGAGAGCGGCGACAGCGGGCGGCCGCAGCCCGGTGCAGGGGGAACGGCCCCCGGCGCCGGCCCCGAGAAGGGCGAACCGCGGCGCCCCGAAGAGCCCGGCGGCGGCCTGCTCATGGGCCGTCCTTTCGGCGTGCCCGTGTATGTCGCGCCCAGCTGGTTCCTCGTGGCCGCACTGATCACCTGGGTCTTCGGCGGTCAGTTGGAACGGGTACTGCCCGAGCTCGGCGCGGCTCGCTATCTGGTCTCCCTCTTCTTCGCGATCGCCTTCTACGCCTCCGTGCTCGTCCACGAACTCGCCCACACGGTCGTCGCGCTGCGCTACAAGCTGCCGGTGCGCCGCATCCAGCTCCAGTTCTTCGGCGGCGTCTCCGAGATCGAGAAGGAGTCCGAGACCCCCGGCCGCGAATTCGTTCTCGCCTTCGTCGGCCCCCTGCTCTCCCTGGTGCTCGCCGGGCTCTTCTACGCAGGGATGAAGTTCGTCGCGCCCGGCACCGTGCCCGGTGTCCTCCTCGCCGGACTGATGATCTCCAACCTCCTGGTGGCCGCCTTCAACCTCCTCCCCGGCCTCCCGCTCGACGGCGGACGCATGCTTCGCGCCGTCGTCTGGAAGATCACCGGGCGGCCGATGAGCGGCACCGTCGCCGCCGCCTGGGTCGGCCGCGCGCTCGCCGTCGTCACCCTCATCGGTCTCCCGCTGCTCACCCACACCGGCTCCTTCGGGAACAACCCCCAGGACCTCAGCGGCTTGGACACCGTCACCGACGCGCTGCTCGCCGCCATCCTCGCCGCCATCATCTGGACCGGGGCGGGCAACAGCCTGCGCATGGCGCGCCTGCGCGAACACCTCCCCGAACTGCGCGCCCGCACCCTCACCCGGCGCGCCGTCCCGGTGGAGGCCGCCACCCCGCTCTCCGAGGCCCTGCGCCGCGCCAACGAGGCGGGCGCCCGCGCCCTCGTCGTCGTCGACGGACACGGCGAACCCCAGGCCGTCGTCCGCGAGACGGCCATCGTCTCCGTCCCCGAACACCGCCGCCCCTGGGTCGCCGTCAGCGGCCTCGCCCAGGACCTCACCGAGGGCATGAAGATCTCCGCCGAGCTGGCCGGCGAAGCACTCCTGGACAGGCTCAAGGCCAACCCCGCCACCGAATACCTCGTCCTCGAGGACACCGGTGAGATCTACGGTGTGCTGTCCACCGCCGACGTCGAACGGGCATTCGTCGCCGCCCTGGCCAGGCCCGCCGCCTGACCGCCCGGGCTCGCGGTCGGAGCGCGGGGAATCACCGGTACGCTGGTCACATGTCTGAACCGACCGGTGCCGCCCGCCGACGCGGGCCCTTCAAGGTCGGGGACCAGGTCCAGCTCACCGATCCCAAGGGACGCCACTACACCTTCACGCTCGAAGCCGGAAAGAATTTCCACACCCACAAGGGTTCTTTCCCGCACGACGAGCTGATCGGTGCCCCCGAGGGCAGTGTTGTCCGAACCACGGGAAACGTCGCCTACCTCGCGCTGCGCCCCCTGCTCCCCGACTACGTCCTGTCCATGCCCCGCGGCGCCGCCGTGGTCTACCCCAAGGACGCGGGGCAGATCCTGGCCTTCGCCGACATCTTCCCCGGCGCCCGCGTCGTGGAAGCCGGCGTCGGCTCCGGCTCGCTCTCCACCTTCCTGCTGCGCGCCATCGGCGACCAGGGCATGCTGCACTCCTACGAGCGCCGCGAGGACTTCGCCGAGATCGCCCAGCAGAACGTGGAACGCTACTTCGGTGAACCGCACCCCGCCTGGCAGCTCACCGTCGGCGACCTCCAGGACAACCTCTCCGACACCGACGTCGACCGGGTCATCCTCGACATGCTCGCCCCCTGGGAGTGCCTGGACGCCGTCTCCAAGGCGCTCGTGCCCGGCGGCATCCTCTGCGCGTACGTCGCGACCACCACCCAGCTCGCGCGGACCGTCGAGTCCATCCGTGAGATCGGCTGCTTCGCCGAACCGCAGCCCTGGGAATCGATGATCCGCAACTGGCACGTCGAGGGCCTGGCTGTCCGCCCGGACCACCGCATGATCGGTCACACCGGCTTCCTCGTCACCGCCCGCCGCCTGGCCGACGGCGTGGAGGCCCCGCTGCGCCGCCGCCGCCCCGCCAAGGGCGCCTACGGCGAGGACTACGATGGTCCCGGTAGCCAGAGCGGCTCCTCCCGCGGCTGAGCCGCGCAACGTACCGGCGCCGCCGCCGAGTTCCCGGACCG
>NZ_JBEOVN010000111.1:0-23850 GCF_040295565.1 Streptomyces sp. NPDC002785
TGCGGTGGAGCCATGAATCCCACCGCAAGACCGCACGAGCCCGCACCGTCGAGGACCTCATCGCAGCGTAACCAACCGGCCACCCGACAGGCTCTGAGCCCTGGCAGCGTCCAGACCAGCGCGGGTGCGGTCCTTGATCAGGCTGCGCTCGAACTCCGCCATGGCGCCCACCACCTGAAGCATAAGCCGCCCGTCAGGCGTGTTGGCCCTGGAGTCCTGGCTCAGACGCCAGCCGCAAGGTAGCTAGATGATCACGTGCTCGCCGCCGTGGCGCGGTGGCGGGTGAGGGGTGCTGGCCCTTCTTCGCGCCCGTGGTGATGACGAGCCGCTTGGCGATGTCGCGCAGGCTCATCTCCTGGTCGCGCAGGTGGAGGGCCATGGACAGCATGTCGTCGTCGGTCACACCTGCGCCGCCGATGGTCTTGCCGCGCTTACGGGCGGACTCGTGGCCTTCGAGGGTGCGGTCGCGGATGTACTCGCGTTCCATGCCGGACATCGCGGCAAGCACGGTGAACACGATGCCGGAGGGGCCGTGCGAGCCCTTCAGCTCGCCGGTTAGGAACTCCAGGCCGACGTCGCTGGCCTTCAGTTGCTCGGCGAGCATGGCGAGTTCGATGCCGCGGCCGAGCCGCTTGTGCTCGTGGACGACGAGGGTGACGCGCACGCCGGAGGAGCGGATCTCCCCGGCGAGCTTCACGGTGGCCTCCAGCTCGGGGCGCATGGTAGCGCGGGTGGAGATCTTCTCGGAGAAGAGCGGTCGAGGCGCGGGCGTAGCCGAGGCGGACTTCGAGCCGTTGAGTGTCCGTGCCGGTGCCAAGATGGTCGAGTCGCGGCGAACGGAGCGCATCGGTCGCCTGGCCGGCCAGCTCGACCCGCACCAACGGCAGGCACTCGCCGCGTCGCTGCCCGCACTCCTTGAAATGGCCCGGCTCGCCGCCCAACCACCCAACAGGCCGACGGCACCGCTTCCCCCCACCCAGTAAGGAACCACGCCATGACCACCCCGCACGCCTTCCCCCTGGAGCCCACCCCGATCCATGTGTCCGACGAGGTCCTCGATGACCTGCGCGCCCGTCTCACGCTGACCCGTCCGCCGCTGGACGAGGGGAAAGGGGACTGGTCCTACGGCGTCCCGGACAGCTACCTCCGTGAGCTGGTCGCCCACTGGCGGGACGGCTACGACTGGCGCAAGGCCGAGGCCGCCATCAACGCCTACGAGCACTACCAGGTGAGCGTCGCCGGTGTCCCAGTGCACTTCATGCGCAAGCCCGGCCGCGGCCCCCGCCCGATCCCGTTGATCCTCACCCATGGCTGGCCGTGGACGTTCTGGCACTGGTCGAAGGTGATCGACCCGCTCGCCGACCCGGCCGCGTCCGGCGGTGACCCCGCCGACGCGTTCGACGTCATCGTGCCGTCCCTGCCCGGCTTCGGTTTCCCCGGCCCGCTCACCGGCTTTTCGGACGTCAACTTCTGGAAGGTCTCCGACCTCTGGCACACCCTGATGACCGAGACCCTGGGATACGAGAAGTACGCCGCCGGGGGCTGCGACATCGGCGGGATCGTCTCCAGCCAGCTCGGCCACAAGTACGCCGACGAGCTGTACGGCATCCACATCGGCTCCGGGCTGCCGCTCGACTTCTTCACCGGCCCCCGCTCCTGGGACTTCGCCCGGAATCGGCCCCTCACCGACGACCAGCCCGCCGACGTCCGCGCCCGCATCATCGAGCTGGACCACCGCTCGGCGTCCCACCTCGCCGTGCACATGCTCGACGGCGCCACCCTGGCCCACGGACTGAGCGACTCACCCGCCGGACTGCTCGCCTGGCTGCTGGAGCGCTGGAACGCCTGGAGCGACAACGGCGGCGACGTCGAATCCGTCTTCACTAAGGACGACCTGCTCACCCACGCCACGATCTACTGGGTGAACAACTCCATCGCCACGTCGATGCGTTACTACGCCAACGCCAACCGCTACCCCTGGACCCCTGCCCACGACCGCACCCCGGTCGTGCAGGCACCGGTCGGCCTCACCTTCGTCACGTACGAGAACCCGCCCGGCATCCACACCGCCAACGAGCGCGTCCGGGCGTTCAAGACCGGCCCGCAGGCCGATTGGTTCAACCATGTCAACGTCAACGCCCACGACCACGGCGGCCACTTCATCCCCTGGGAGAACCCCGACGCCTGGGTGAGCGACCTGCGCCGCACCTTCCACGGCCGCAGGCCCTGAACGACCCTGCGGGCTCGTCCGGCGACGGGCCAGGCGAACGCGCCTGGCGGAGGCGTACGCGTCGGCCGACCGGCCCGCACCGACCACCACGCCGTCTGCCTGAGCCGGCCACCCTGCGGGACCCCGCTCACGCAGCAGCTGCTTACGCCCCTGGGCTACTGTCCGCAGCTCCCGAATCTTGAAGTCCATCGCATCCCCTGAACTGGGTTGTTGCGACGACCACTAGAACGGAAGGGTTTCCCCGGCAACGGGCCGAGAACGTCGCTCAGGCGGCTACAGGAGCCCTTCCTGATAGGCGATGTCGTCCGAGAGGTCCTGACGGATCTCGTCGTGCTGTTCGAGTGTCAGCCGTGCGGACCTGCGGGCGGGTTCCTCGGTCTCTACCCTGGCGATCGCGACCAGCTCCGCCGCGTGGGCTTCTTCCTCGGTCACCGGTCCCCACGCGAAAGACAGGCGGTCCGCGACTCCGCGCGGGTGCAGGGTCACCCGCAAGTTCATCAGCCGGAGGAGGTGTGCGCGGCCGGTTTCGTCCTCCGCTTCCCAGGCTTCCGCCATCGTGCGCCCGGTGGGAACGGACACCTCTCGTGTCCTCGGGTCGTGTTCGGCTTGCAGTCGGGTGTACGCGGCTTCCAGCTCCGTTGCCTTGCGCTCAAGGATCGGCAGCATCAGCGCACCAGCGGTGGCCATGCGCTCTGCAACCCGCTCGGCTTGCTCCTGAACCTCTTCGATCTCCGCTGACAGGTCGTTGCCGCCTTCAAGGCGGACGTGCCATTCGTTGAACCTGCCAAAAACGGTCAGGAACTCATGCTTCACGCGTTGATCAAGTGTCTCGGCGTAGATGGTGGTGTGGCCTGCCTTGCAGCGATAGAGCGGCACGCCCTTGTCCGACGTTCCGCCGTTCAGCTTGCAGCCGCGATAGCACACCGCCATGCCGGAGCACATGGGCGTAGCACGTCGCGGCGCACGGTTCTTGCCGCTGGCCAGGGCGTCCATGCGGTCTCGCGCCGCCCTCAACTCCGCCGCTGACAGGATCGGCTCCGCGAGCTGGACGGGTGTGACACCGTCGGCCCCGGTGATCAGCTTTCCCCTGTGGGTGCGCTGGCCGCGCAGCGTCGGTGCCTTCAGCAGTCGTCGCCACTGTGGCTCGCTGACGCCCACGATCTTCGCCGTACCCGCCACTGTTCCGCCGTTGACCAGGGTGGCCACGGCGTCCCGGATCTGTGCCGCCTGCTCAGGCTCTATCTCCAGGTAGGCGGCATCGTCACGTCGCACGATGCGGTACCCGCGAGGCGCGCGCCCTGATGCCCAGCGGCCCTGCTGGCGGCGTGTGGCGTGGCCCTCCGTGATGCGGTCCTTGATCATCTCGCGTTCCCACTCGGCCAGTGCCGCCAGTACGACAGCGACCATGCGGCCGGTGGGGGTCAATGTGTTGATCGTGCCGTCGGTCGTGGCGATGTTGACGCCGTACCGCTCGCCCCACGACACGAGACGAAGGAACTCCGACACGCTGCGCGCGTACCGGTCCAGCTTCCACGCGATCACGAGATCAGGCCGGGATGCCATGAGTGCATTCATCTGATCTCGTGCCTCAAGCGGTTTGGCGCCCGATACGCCGGCGTCGGAGTACTCCACGGCGTCGGCCGGGTCGTACCCATTCGCGGTGAGCCACCGCCGGGCCGCCTCTCGCTGCGTCTCAATCGATGTGGAGTCGTGCGACTCCCGGGACAGCCGCAGGTAGATCGCAATGCGCACAGCTTTTTCCCCTCCCACCCCATGAACAGGGCCTCTATGTTGTCAGAGGTGACCTCTTTATGCCCCCGGGACGAGGTCATAGGCGTCGTCAAGCGGGCCGTCGCCGCCGTGGAGGCCCGCACCGGACGGGTCTCCCTCGTGCTGAAGGCCGACATCCGCCCCGGTGTCACCGACGGTCTGACGTCCAAGGTCGCGACGGTCGAGCGGTACCTCGCGGACTGACGTACCACCCGTTCGCGTGACCCGACGAGCCCCCGGCCCCACCCGGCCGGGGGCTCGTCCCACTCCCGCGCGCCGGATGGAGAACAGCACCCACCGACCGCATTCGGACCGAAGTACGAGACGGGGCTGACCAGCATATGACCAGTGGGTAAGGTCGATCCCGTGCCGAAGCCGCTCAGTCTCCCGTTCGACCCCATCGCCCGCGCCGACGAACTCTGGCAGCAGCGCTGGGGTCCTGTTCCCTCGATGGGGGCGATCACCTCGATCATGCGTGCGCAGCAGATCCTGCTCGCCGAGGTCGACGCGGTCGTCAAACCGTACGGGCTGACCTTCGCGCGGTACGAGGCACTGGTGCTGCTCACCTTCTCCAAGGCCGGTGAGCTGCCGATGTCCAAGATCGGCGAGCGGTTGATGGTCCACCCCACCTCCGTCACGAACACCGTGGACCGGCTGGTCAGGTCCGGTCTGGTCGACAAGCGCCCCAACCCGAACGACGGCCGCGGCACTCTCGCCTCGATCACCGACAAGGGCCGAGAGGTCGTCGAGGCGGCCACCCGGGAGCTGGTGGACATGGAGTTCGGGCTCGGGGTGTACGACGCCGAGGAGTGCGCGGAGATCTTCGCACTGCTGCGCCCGCTGCGGATCGCGGCCAAGGACTTCGAGGAGAAGTAGCGCCGCGCGCCGCACGGCCCGCTGCAAGATCGCCCCCGGCGCCCGGTTACGCTCGACGTCATGAAACGCAGCGTGCTGACCCGGTACCGGGTGATGGCCTACGTCACCGCCGTCATGTTGCTGGTGCTCTGCACCTGCATGGTCTTCAAGTACGGCTTCGACACCGGTGCGGGGCTGACGCTCGTCGTCTCCCAGATCCACGGTGTGCTGTACATCATCTACCTGATCTTCGCCTTCGACCTGGGCTCCAAGGCGAAGTGGCCGCTCGGCAAGCTCCTCTGGGTGCTGATCTCCGGCACGATCCCGACGGCCGCGTTCTTCGTCGAGCGCAAGGTCGTCCAGGAGGTCGAGCCGCTGATCGCGGACGGCTCCCCGGTGGCAGCCAAAGTCTGACCCGAACCGCCCCGTGCGAAGCACCGGGCGGTTTGCCATCGACATTTACTAGGACGTCCTAGTAAATTCGATGGTATGGACGCTGACGCGATCGAGGAAGGCCGCCGCCGCTGGCAGGCCCGTTACGACAAGGCCCGCAAGCGTGACGCGGACTTCACCACACTCTCCGGAGATCCTGTGGAACCCGCGTACGGCCCCCGCCCCGGGGACACGTACGAGGGGTTCGAGCGGATCGGCTGGCCCGGCGAGTACCCCTTCACCCGGGGGCTCTACCCGACCGGCTACCGCGGCCGGACCTGGACCATCCGCCAGTTCGCCGGCTTCGGCAATGCCGAGCAGACCAACGAGCGCTACAAGATGATCCTCGCCGCGGGCGGCGGCGGGCTCAGCGTCGCCTTCGACATGCCGACGCTGATGGGCCGCGACTCCGACGACCCCCGCTCGCTCGGCGAGGTCGGGCACTGCGGCGTGGCCATCGACTCCGCCGCCGACATGGAGGTCCTCTTCAAGGACATCCCGCTCGGCGACGTCACGACGTCCATGACGATCAGCGGACCCGCCGTCCCCGTCTTCTGCATGTATCTGGTCGCCGCCGAGCGCCAGGGCGTCGACCCGGGCGTGCTCAACGGCACGCTCCAGACCGACATCTTCAAGGAGTACATCGCGCAGAAGGAGTGGCTCTTCCAGCCCGAGCCGCATCTGCGCCTCATCGGCGACCTCATGGAGCACTGCGCGCGCGACATCCCCGCGTACAAGCCGCTCTCGGTCTCCGGCTACCACATCCGCGAGGCCGGGGCGACGGCCGCGCAGGAGCTCGCCTACACCCTCGCCGACGGCTTCGGCTACGTGGAGCTCGGCCTCTCCCGCGGGCTGGACGTCGACACCTTCGCCCCCGGTCTCTCCTTCTTCTTCGACGCGCACCTCGACTTCTTCGAGGAGATCGCCAAGTTCCGCGCCGCCCGCCGGATCTGGGCCCGCTGGATGAAGGAGGTGTACGGGGCGAAGACCGACAAGGCGCAGTGGCTCCGCTTCCACACCCAGACCGCCGGGGTCTCCCTGACCGCCCAGCAGCCGTACAACAACGTCGTGCGGACCGCGGTCGAGGCCCTGTCCGCCGTCCTCGGCGGCACCAACTCGCTGCACACCAACGCCCTCGACGAGACCCTCGCGCTCCCGTCCGAGCAGGCGGCGGAGATCGCCCTGCGCACCCAGCAGGTGCTGATGGAGGAGACCGGCGTCGCCAATGTGGCCGACCCTCTGGGCGGTTCCTGGTACGTCGAGCAGCTCACCGACCGGATCGAGGCCGACGCGGAGAAGATCTTCGACCAGATCAGGGAACGCGGCACCCGGGCCCACCCGGACGGGCAGCACCCCATCGGACCCATCACCTCCGGCATCCTGCGCGGCATCGAGGACGGCTGGTTCACCGGCGAGATCGCCGAGTCCGCCTTCCGGTACCAGCAGTCGCTGGAGAAGGGCGACAAGCGCGTCGTCGGCGTCAATGTCCACCACGGCTCGGTCACCGGCGACCTGGAGATCCTGCGGGTCAGCCACGAGGTCGAGCGCGAGCAGGTCCGGGTGCTCGGCAGCCGCAAGGACGCCCGCGACGACGCACGGGTCAAGTCGGCGCTGGACGCGATGCTGGCCGCCGCCCGCGACGGCTCCAACATGATCGGGCCGATGCTCGACGCGGTACGGGCAGAGGCGACGCTCGGTGAGATCTGCGGGGTCCTGCGCGACGAATGGGGCACCTACACGGAGCCGCCCGGCTTCTGACGGTTGGGTCGATGGTCCCGGACCGGGCGGACCGACCGGCCGCCGCGGGCCGGGCCGCGCCCGGCGGCTGCAGCCCGCCCCGCTACGCGGAGGCCGCCGTGCCCAGCCCCGCGAGCAGCAGCACGGTGAAGCGCCGGGCCCAGTCGGCGTCGACGGGCTCGGCGCTCACCAGGGCCCGGTGCACGACCGCGCCGGCGATCACATCGAAGATCAGATCGGCGGTCGTCGCCGCCACGGCCTCGTCCTGCTCGACGGGCAACTCCCCGCGCTCCTGGGCCCGTTGGCGCCCCTGAAGCACCAGTCGCTTCTGCCGGACCACGATCGAGTCGCGAATCCGGGTCCGCAGCGCCTCGTCGCGGGTCGACTCCGCGACCACCGCCATCAGTGCCGTCTGGGTCTCCGGCCGCTCCAGCAGTGCGGCGAACTGCAGCACCACCGCCTGCACATCGGCCGACAAGCTGCCCAGATCGGGCAGTTCCAGCTCGTCGAAGAGGACCGCGACGGCGTCCACGACCAGCTCGTTCTTGCCCGCCCACCGCCGGTACAGGGTCGTCTTGGCGACTTTGGCCCGCGTCGCCACATCGCCCATCGTCAGCTTCGACCAGCCGAGGTCGACCAGGGAGGCTCTGGTCGCCTCCAGGATCGCTTCATCGGCCGCGGCGCTGCGCGGACGTCCCGTTCGAACGGGTTTGGGATGGCTGCGGCTCAGCATGCCGTGACCATACCGGTCAGTAAGTAGAACCGGCCGGTCCCGTTCGCCGTGAGACAGATCACCGAACGCACTTGTGCGCGAAGGGTGCCGGGAAGTTACGCTACGGGCCGTAGCGTAAAGACGATGGTCATGCCGTCGTGACGCCACGAACGAACGACAGCCACAGGCACCGGGTGGGGACCCGGCGCCGAAACGGGTCTTTCAGGGGCCCTCGGACACCGTGTCTGTCCGTGCCCCCCGCACACCGGCGGGGACCGCGGACGGGTGCGGTTCCCGTATCGCTTTCCGTATCGGTGCGCCAAGGGGGGAGGATGTACGTATGCAGCCTAGGAACATGTCCATGAGCGGCGTCGTCGACCTCGCCGCGGTGAAAGCGGCCGGCGAGGCCAAGGTGAAGGCGGAGCAGGCCCGTGCCGAGGCCGCCCGGCAGGGTGGTGGCGGTGCCGTGTCGCCGTCCGCCCTGGTGATCGATGTCGATGAGGCAGGCTTCGAGAGCGATGTCCTGCAGCGCTCCGCCGAGGTCCCGGTCGTCATCGACTTCTGGGCCGAGTGGTGCGAGCCGTGCAAGCAACTGGGTCCGCTCCTGGAGCGCTTGGCCCATGAGTACAACGGCCGCTTCGTGCTGGCCAAGGTCGATGTCGACGCCAATCAGATGCTGATGCAGCAGTTCGGCATCCAGGGCATCCCGGCGGTCTTCGCCGTCGTCGCCGGGCAGGCCCTCCCGCTCTTCCAGGGCGTGGCCCCCGAGGCTCAGATCCGGCAGACGCTCGACCAGCTGATCCAGGTCGGCGAGGAGCGGTTCGGGCTCACCGGAATCGTGGTCGACCAGGACGCGGCAGCTGCCGAGGAAGCCGCCCAGGCTCCTGCCGAGGCGCCCGCCGGGCCGTACGACGCCCTGCTCGAAGCGGCCGTACAGGCCCTGGACGCCAGTGACTTCGCCGGTGCCATCCAGGCGTACAAGGACGTCCTGTCCGACGATCCGGCCAACACGGAGGCCAAGCTCGGCCTCGCCCAGGCCGAACTGCTCGCCCGGGTCAAGGACATGGACCCGCAGCAGGTTCGCAAGGACGCCGCGGAGAACCCGGCCGATGTCACGGCGCAGCTCGCAGCCGCCGATCTGGATCTGGTCGGCGGTCATGTCGAGGACGCCTTCGGGCGGCTCGTCGAGACGGTGCGCCGCACTTTCGGTGACGACCGTGACGCGGCGCGGGTGCGACTGCTGGAGCTGTTCGAGGTGATCGGCCCCGACGATCCGCGGGTCGGCGCCGCGCGTACGGCGCTGGCGCGGGTCTTGTTCTGATGTGACAACGCGGCCGTGGCACCCCCTGGGTGTCACGGCCGTTTTCGCGAGCGGGCAATAAGAGACGCCCCCGCTTTACTAAATCTTGATAAAAGTACGGCCTGTTACTCGCAGTAAATCACCCCTCGGGATCTGTCCGCATAAGGACCCCGATCCTCCCTTTCGTCCTTCCGTCCGGCGCCACCCTGTGTGGCCGGGCGATGCCACCCGGTCGCGCATCGGTTATCGGGTCGTTACTAGCGAGTAACGAACCCTCTTGTGCCACGGGCGGGAATGCACCACGATCGGCCACGCTCGGTCCAATAACGCCAGCCCGACTGCCAGTCGGCGCGGCGGCCCTGTTGGGTCCCCACCGAGTGGGTCGGCGGCAGTGGCGCCGACTCCGGACAGGGGGGTTCCTGCCGTCCGGCAGGGCCTGTCCGAACAGGTTGCGCGAACGCGCGGCCAGTGGTTGTCGCTCGGGGGTGATCGCCGGTGATTCGGACGCGGTTCCTGCCTCCGTGCGCGGCGCTCTCTTTCCGAGGACGTAGCACTTCTCCCATCCCAGGACGGGCCGAGGCCCGGACCGGAGATGTACGTCCGAGAAGGAGGAAAAAAAATTATGAGTTCCCAGGTTCGTGGCGGCACCAGATGGAAGCGTTTCGCTCTGGTCATGGTGCCGAGCGTGGCGGCGACCGCAGCGGTGGGCGTCGGCCTGGCGCAGGGTGCGCTCGCGGCTTCGTTCAGTGTGTCCGGTCAGAGCTTCAAGGTAAGTGCGGACCGTCTCGTCGGCCACAACTTCGTCCAGTACGGCAGCGTGGCCACCGGCACGGACCCCGAGGGCAAGAACGGGGCGCACGCCGTGGCCGTGTCCGGCTTCAGCGATGCCAAGATCACCAACATGTGCCAGTCGGTGGTCACTCCGAACCTTCCGTTCGGTCTCGGCACTGTCACGCTGGTGCTGAACGCGGGTACGGACCCGAAGAGGCCGGTCAGGGCGACCAACCTGTACCTGGATGTCGCCGAGCTCGACGCGGACGCCTCGTTCAAGAACATCGACATCGGTGTTGCTGCGGGTTCCCTCAAGGACCCGAACAACCCCAAGTCGATCGGCATCCAGCCTCGCACCCAGGCGAACCCGAACGGCTTCGCGCAGCGCGCCGAAGAGGCGAGGCTGACCAATGTGAAGCAGACGGCGTGGGCGACCACCGCGGGCACCTTCAAGCTCAGCAACCTGAGCCTGCGGCTGAAGTCCGGCGACAAGCCTTGCTACTAGGGCACTTGCCCAGGGTGGCCGGGGTGCCCGCCACGGACCTCCGGCCGCCCGCCCTTTCTCTTCTCACAGCAGTACCGGTTCCAGGGAGCTGTTTTCCATGAGCCCCGAGTCCACAGGGCAGAACGAGCACTACCTCCGCGTCTTCCGGCGGGGATTCCGCACCTGGCGGGGTAACCGGCCGTTCTGGGCGGGCCTGTTCACCATGGTGGGTGGACTACCCATCGCGTACTTCCCGTACGCCAACATGCACCTCGGCAACATCACGCTGGCGATGTCCACCACCGCCGGTGCCGGATCGCTGATCATCGGGGTCCTGCTGATCACGCTGGGCCTCACGATGTGGTTCCACCACATCGTGAGAGTGTTCGCCGGAGTTGCCGCGATCCTGCTGGCGCTGATCTCCATACCGGTCGCCAACATCGGCGGGTTCCTGGTCGGTTTCCTGTTCGCCCTGCTCGGTGGAGCGCTCTCCATCTCCTGGGCCCCGGGCGAGCCGAAGCCCGACCCCATGGACGCCGGTGCCCAGGGGCCGACGACCGAGGACGCCGGCCCCGGGACACGGGAGCCCGAACCCGAGTTCCACAGCACGGCGGTGGTGCCCCAGCAGCAGCCGGAGCAGTACGACACGACAGTTGAGGTCGACGGCGGGAGGCATCGTGCGGGGTGACGAGACGCAGCTGAACTCGACCGGGGCGGACCTCCGGACGAGGAGCGGACCGCGCCACGCGGCCCCCCGGAAGTCGTTGCTGACGAAGCTGCACATACCCGCGGGCAAGGCCTTCGCGCTCGCTGCGATGCCGACAGCCGTCTTCATGGGCATGGGGCTCACCCCCAAGCTCGCGCTGGCCGACGACAGCACGGACATTCCCTTCGCGCCCGGCCCCTGCGTGACCCGCTCCGACGAGCCGAGCGAGCCCGCGTCCTCGTCCCCGTCCCCGTCCGCGTCGGAGACGAAGTCGCCGTCCCCGTCCGCCACCGATTCCATCGGCAAGGGCGACACAGCGATGCCGAAGCCCTCGGCGACCCCGTCGGCGAGCGACGCGGCACAGCCGGAGGCGAAGGCCGCCGACGCGCCCGCCGCCGCTGCGCCGAGCGCCTCGCCCACCCCCACGAAGTCGACGAACCCACTCGACCCGCTGGGCGTCGGCGACGCGCTGAAGGACCTCTTCGACGGACCGGACAAGGCCACGGCGAGCCCGTCCCCGAGCGCGAGCACCGCGTCCCCGAAGCCGTCGCAGAGCGACACCGCCAAGCCTGCGGAGAAGGCCGCGGAGAAGGCCGCGGAGAAGGCCGCGGGCGCCGCGAAGGAGACCGCCGACAAGACCGCCGCCGCCATCCGTGACGCCGCGGACGCGGCCGGCAAGACGGTCAAGGAGCTCGACGACAGCGCCAAGGGGCTCGACGCCAAGAAGGACGAGGACATCCCGGACGGCGCCAAGCCGCGCTTCCCGTGCCCCACGGCCGACCCCGAGGCACTGGCCGCGGCCGACCTGGAAACGGGCGTCCCGCTGCTCCCCACCGACCCGTGGATCCTGGAAAGCTCGCTGCTCACCCTCAACGGGCTCGACTACAAGGGCATTGTCGAGGTGAAGACGCAGGACGGCAGCATCAAAAAGGTGCTGAAGTTCACCGCGAGCTCCATCGACATCAAGGACCTCCACCAGCTGACGGTCGGCCCGCTCGGCACCACGGCCCACGTCCAGGCGCGGAAGGGCTCCACGTCCACCATCCGCGACGGCACGGTGACGATGTACACGGAGGAGCTGAAGGGGAACCTCTTCGGCCTCATCCCCATCACGTTCAGCCCGCAGACACCGCCGCCGCTGAATGTACCCTTCGCCTTCTTCACCAAGGTCAAGGTGACCCAGGCCGGCCAGTTCGGCGGCACGCTCACGGTTCCGGGGCTGCACAACTACTTCACCGGCGCCAACACCTAGCCGGCACCGACCCGTTCGGGAGCCGCACAGACGACTGTGGGCCGCACTCGGGGAGGAGTGCGGCCCACAGTCTTGCCGTACGGGTACCGCCGCGTCAGTCGCGCGCCCCGCCTCCCACGTGGTGCACCCGCACCATGTTCGTCGTGCCCGGGATGCCGGGGGGCGAGCCGGCCGTGATGACCATCGTGTCGCCCTCGTTGTAGCGGTCCAGCTTGAGGAGTTCCGCGTCGACCAGGTCGACCATCGCGTCCGTGTTGTCCACGTGCGGGACGACGTGGGCCTCGACGCCCCAGCTCAGGGCGAGCTGGTTGCGGGTGGACTCGTCCGTGGTGAAGGCCAGGATGGGCTGCGCCGCGCGGTAGCGGGAGAGCCGGCGGGCCGTGTCGCCGGACTTGGTGAAGGCGACCAGCGCCTTGCCGTTCAGGAAGTCCGCGATCTCGCAGGCGGCACGGGCCACCGAACCGCCCTGCGTGCGGGGCTTCTTGCCCGGTACCAGCGGCTGGAGGCCCTTGGAGAGCAGCTCCTGCTCGGCGGCGACGACGATCTTCGACATCGTCTTGACCGTCTCGATCGGATACGCGCCCACGCTGGACTCGGCCGACAGCATGACCGCGTCCGCACCGTCCAGGATCGCGTTGGCCACGTCGGACGCCTCGGCGCGGGTCGGCCGCGAGTTGGTGATCATCGACTCCATCATCTGGGTCGCCACGATGACCGGCTTGGCGTTCCGTCGGCAGAGCTCCACCAGGCGCTTCTGCACCATCGGGACCTTCTCCAGGGGGTACTCGACGGCCAGGTCGCCGCGGGCGACCATCACGCCGTCGAAGGCCATGACGATGCCCTCCATGTGCTCGACGGCCTGCGGCTTCTCGACCTTGGCGATGACGGGGACCCGGCGGCCCTCCTCGTCCATCACCTTGTGGACGTCCTTGATGTCATTGGCGTCCCGTACGAAGGAGAGCGCCACCAGGTCGCAGCCCATCCGCAGGGCGAACCGCAGGTCCTCGACGTCCTTCTCGGACAGGGCCGGGACGTTGACCGCCGCGCCGGGCAGGTTGATGCCCTTGTGGTCGGAGATGACACCGCCCTCGATGACGATGGTCTTGACCTGGGGGCCCTCGACCGCGACGACCTTCAGCTCGACGTTGCCGTCGTTGATCAGGATCGGGTCGCCCTTGGCGACGTCGCCGGGCAGGCCCTTGTAGGTCGTGCCGCAGATCGACTTGTCGCCGGGGACGTCCTCCGCGGTGATGGTGAACTCGTCCCCACGAACCAGCTCGACAGGGCCCTCGGCGAACTTCGCCAGGCGGATCTTCGGGCCCTGGAGGTCGGCGAGCACACCGACCGCGCGGCCGGTCTCGGCGGCGGCCTTGCGGACCCGGTCGTAACGACCCTGGTGCTCCTCGTGGCTGCCGTGACTGAAGTTGAAGCGGGCCACGCTCATGCCGGCCTCGATCAGAGCGACGAGCTGCTCATGGGAGTCGACGGCGGGACCGAGTGTGCAGACGATTTTGGAACGGCGCATGAGGCGGATCCTATCGGTTTGTTTCGATGCGGAATATTCCGTCTGGTGGAAGATACAAAGGGGCGCGGGGGTGCTCAGTTGTGGGCCTGTCCGACGAGGGTGAAGGTCTGGACGGCGATCTCCAGCTCCTCGTCGGTCGGCACCACGGCGACCGCGACCCGTGCGTAGTCCGGCGAGATCAGCCGCGGTGCGCCGGACCGTACGGCGTTCAGATCCGCGTCCACCACCAGACCGAACTCCTCGAGACCGGCGATCGCAGCCTCCCGTACGGGCGCCGAGTTCTCCCCGACCCCCGCCGTGAACACCACGGCATCCACCCGCCCGAGGACCGCCGAATAGGCGCCGATGTACTTCTTCAGCCGGTGCACATAGATGTCGAACGCCAGCGCCGCACGCTCGTCGCCCTCGTCGATCCGGCGCCGGATCTCCCGCATGTCGTTGTCGCCGCAGAGCCCGACCAGACCGCTCTTCTTGTTGAGCAGTACGTCGATCTCGTCCGCCGACATCCCCGCCACCCGCTTGAGGTGGAAGGTGACGGCCGGATCGATGTCGCCGGAACGCGTACCCATCACCAGCCCTTCCAGCGGGGTCAGTCCCATCGAGGTCTCCACGCACCGGCCACCCGCCACCGCCGACGCCGAGGCGCCGTTGCCCAGGTGCAGCACGATGACATTGACCTCTTCAGGAGTGCGTCCCAGCAGCTCGGCGGCCTTGCGGGAGACGTACGCGTGCGAGGTGCCGTGGAATCCGTAGCGCCGGATGCGGTGCGCGTCGGCGGTCTCCACATCGATCGCGTACCGCGCCGCGTACTCCGGCATCGTCGTGTGGAACGCCGTGTCGAAGACCGCCACCTGCGGAAGGTCCGGACGCAGGGCCTGGGCGGTACGGATGCCGACGATGTTCGCCGGATTGTGCAGCGGGGCCACCGGGACCAGGCGCTCGATCTCCTTCAGCACCTCGTCGTCGATCACCACGGGCTCGGTGAACCGCAGCCCGCCGTGCACCACCCGGTGGCCGATCGCCGCAAGCTCGGGTGAGTCCAGGCCAAGACCGTCGGCCGCCAGCTCCTCGGCCGCCGCCTTCAGCGCGGCCTCGTGGTCGGCGATCGGGCCGGTGCGCTCACGCCGCTCGGCGCTGCCGCCGACCAGCGGGGTGTGCACCAGGCGGGAGGTCTCCTCGCCGATCCGCTCGACCAGTCCGGCCGCCAGCCGGGAGTGGTCGCTCATGTCCAGGAGCTGGTACTTCACCGACGAGGAGCCGGAGTTGAGCACGAGTACGCGATTCGCCGTCACGGTGGCGGGACTCTCGGTGCCGTCTTCTGCGGTCGGGGTGGTCATGCGCCTTGCTCCTCGCCCTGTGCCTGGATCGCCGTGATGGCCACGGTATTGACGATGTCCTGGACGAGCGCGCCCCGGGACAGATCGTTGACGGGCTTCCGCAGCCCCTGGAGCACCGGTCCGACGGCCACCGCACCCGCCGAGCGCTGCACGGCCTTGTAGGTGTTGTTGCCGGTGTTCAGGTCCGGGAAGATCAGCACCGTCGCCTGACCCGCCACCTCGGAGCCGGGCAGCTTCGTCGCGGCGACGCTCGGCTCCACCGCGGCGTCGTACTGGATCGGACCTTCGATCCTGAGATCCGGCCGGCTCTCGCGCACCCGGTCCGTCGCCTCGCGCACCTTGTCGACATCGGCGCCCGATCCCGAGGTGCCCGTCGAGTACGACAGCATCGCGATCCGTGGCTCCACGCCGAAGCGGGCGGCGGTCGCGGCCGACTGCACCGCGATGTCCGCGAGCTGCTCCGCGTCCGGGTCCGGGTTGACCGCGCAGTCGCCGTACACCAGGACCTTGTCGGCGAGGCACATGAAGAAGACGGAGGAGACGATCGAGGCGTCCGCCCTGGTCTTGATGATCTCGAACGCGGGTCGGATCGTCGCCGCGGTGGAGTGCACGGCCCCGGAGACCATGCCGTCCGCGAGCCCCTCCTGGACCATCAGGGTGCCGAAGTAGTTGACGTCCACGACGACGTCGTACGCCAGTTCCACCGTGACCCCGCGGTGTGCGCGCAGCTGCGCGTACCGCTCGGCGAAGCCCTGGCGCAGCTCGGACGTCTGCGGGTCGATGAGCTGCGTACCGGCGAGATCGATGCCGAGGTCCGCGGCCTTCTTGCGGATGACGTCGACGTCGCCGAGGAGCGTGAGGTCGCAGACGTCGCGGCGCAGCAGTACGTCCGCGGCGCGCAGCACCCGTTCCTCGGTGCCCTCCGGCAGGACGACCCGGCGCCGGTCGGCGCGGGCCTGCTCCAGCAGCTCGTGCTCGAACATCATCGGGGTGACCCGGCCGCTGCGGGCCACCGAGATCCGGTCCAGCAGGGCGCCGGTGTCCACATGGCGCTCGAAGAGGCCCAGCGCGGTCTCCGCCTTGCGAGGCGTCGCCGCGTTCAACTTGCCTTCCAGCGCGAAGAGTTCACCAGCCGTGGGGAAGGAGCCGTCGGCCACGGAAACGACGGGGGTACCCGGCGCGAGTCTCGCGGCCAGCCTGAGTATCTCCTCGCCGGGGCGTTCGTTCAGGGTCAGCAGCACACCCGCGATGGGCGGGGTCCCGGCGCTGTGCGCGGCCAGCGAGCCGACCACCAGATCCGCCCGGTCCCCGGGCGTGACCACCAGACAGCCCGGCGTCAGCGCCTTCAGCATGTTCGGCAGCATCGCCCCGCCGAAGACGAAGTCCAGCGCGTCCCTGGCCAGCCCGGAGTCGTCGCCGAGCAGCACCGTGCCGCCGAGCGCCGCGGTGATCTGGGCGACGGTCGGCGCGGAGAGCGCCGCATCGTCCGGCAGGACGGAACAGGGGACGGGCAGCCGGGCCGTCAGTCGCTCCGCGATGACATCGCGGTCCTCGGCCGCCACCCGGTTCACGATCATCGCGAGGACGTCGCAGCCCAGGCCGGCGTACGCGCGGTAGGCATTGCGGGTCTCGGCCCGTACGGACTCCGCGGTCTGGCCCTTCCCGCCGACCACCGCGATCACCGAGGCGCCGAACTCATTGGCGAGGCGGGCGTTGAGCGCCAGCTCGTCGGGGAGCTGGGTGGCGGTGAAGTCGGTGCCGAGGACCAGCACGACTTCGTACTTCTGGGCCACCTGGTGGAAGCGTTCCACGAGCCGGGAGACCAGCTCGTCCGTACCCTGCTCCGCCTGGAGCGCGGACGCCTCGTGATAGTCCAGGCCGTAGACGGACGAGGGGTCCTGAGGGAGCCGGTAGCGGGCCCGCAGCAGCTCGAACAGCCGGTCGGGTCCGTCGTGGACGAGCGGCCGGAACACCCCGACCCTGTCCACCTGACGCGTCAGGAGTTCCATGACTCCCAGATCGACGACCTGGCGGCCGTCTCCCCGGTCGATCCCGGTCACGTACACGCTGCGCGTCACGCGTGTTCTCCCGTCCTTTTTGCGGTTTGGGATGGTATTGCCATGTTGACGATACCTGCGGGGGCCAAGACCGCCCGCCGGGCGAAAGGCCCTCTGCGGAGGGCCGTAGGACCCTCGCCCGTCCGGCCGGTCGGTCGCCGGATTCACTGCTGCGTCCGGCGGAACGCCCGTGCGGGACTCCCCGGAGCGGCCGAGAGCGCGAGGTCCAGACCAGACGTGGGACAATCGTTATGGCTCACGGTACGGGGGATTTTGCAGTCGCCCCCGAAATGCACGGCACTGAGGGCTGTCCCGTAATCCGTGGTGGATCAGCGCGCGGCGTCAGATGTGGTGCATCGCAAGGCGGAGGGGCGCCCGCATACTGGATGTATTCGGGCGTTCCGGCAACGCGGCGAGGTGCCGCAGCTGTCGTCGTGCGCCCACCAGGGATTACGGGACAGCCCTTAGCGAGCAGGAGATACAGCACGATGCGCATCGGAGTTCTCACCGCAGGCGGCGATTGTCCAGGCCTGAACGCAGTGATCCGGTCGGTCGTGCACCGTGCCGTGGTGGGTCACGGCGATGAAGTCATCGGCTTCGAGGACGGGTTCAAGGGGCTCCTCGACGGTCACTTCCGCCCCCTCGATCTCAACGCGGTCAGCGGCATCCTCGCCCGCGGTGGCACCATTCTCGGCTCGGCCCGGCTGGAGCGCGACCGGCTGCGCGAGGCCGCCGAGAACTGCGCCGAGCTGAGCCGCCGTTACGGCATGGACGCCCTCATCCCCATCGGCGGCGAAGGCACCCTCACCGCCGCGCGGATGCTGTCGGACGCCGGAATGCCCGTCGTCGGCGTCCCCAAGACCATCGACAACGACATCTCCGCCACCGACCGGACCTTCGGCTTCGACACCGCGGTGGGCGTCGCCACCGAAGCCATAGACCGCCTCAAGACCACCGCCGAATCGCACCAGCGGGTCATGGTCGTCGAGGTGATGGGCCGCCACGCCGGCTGGATCGCGCTGGAGTCCGGAATGGCGGGCGGCGCGCACGGCATCTGCCTTCCCGAGCGCCGCTTCCAGGTCGAGGACCTGGTGAAGATGGTCGAGGAGCGCTTCGCACGCGGCAAGAAGTTCGCGGTCATCTGCGTCGCCGAGGGCGCGCACCCGGCCGAGGGCTCCATGCCGTACGCCAAGGGCGAGATCGACCAGTACGGCCACGAGCGCTTCCAGGGCATCGGAAACAGGCTGGCCATCGAGCTGGAGACCCGGCTCGGCAAAGAGGCCCGGCCAGTCATTCTCGGCCACGTGCAGCGCGGCGGCACGCCGACCGCGTACGACCGGGTGCTCGCCACCCGTTTCGGCTGGCACGCGGTGGAAGCCGCACACCGGGGCGACTTCGGCCGGATGACGGCTCTGCGTGGCAACGACATCAAGATGGTTCCGCTCGCCGACGCCATCACCCAGCTCAAGACGGTGCCGGGGGACCGGATGGACGAGGCCGAGTCCGTCTTCTGACCTAAGGGCTGTCCCGTAATCCCTGGCGGGCGCACGACGAAAGCTACGGCACCTCGCAGCGTTGTCGGAACGTCCGCATACATCCAGTATGCGGACGTCCCTCCGCCTTGCGATGCACCGCATCTGACGCCGCGCGCTGCTCCACCAGGGATTACGGGACAGCCTTTAGGCGCGGCAGCGTCACAAGCAGTGGCCGGCGGCCCTGACCATCCCCCCGTGGGCGGTCAGGGCCGCTTGCCGTTACCCCTGGCGGTCAGGGCCTTGTCCGGAGGGCCGGGGCGGACCGGCCGTGACGGCGGCTGCGGGCCCACGGAGGTGGAGCCCGATCTCCTTCGACCCGGTGGCTTCGGACCCGGCCGACGGCTGAGAGCAGCACGGCCCGCAAGGGGCGGCCGGCTCAGGCGCTCGCCCCCGGTACCCCCGCCGTCTGCCAGAACCGTTCCACGATCTTCGCCAGGAACTCCCGCCCCGCATCGCCCGTCGCCCCGGCCCGCTCCGTACCCGTGCTGCTCCAGCTCAGCGTCGACGCCATCAGCGCGTGGTAGTCGGCGTACACCTGTTCCAGTACGTCCTGCAGGACCCCGCGCTCCAGCGGCACCAGCTTCGCCACCGGCCGGACATGGGCCTGCCAGCGTGTCGTCACCGCATTGCGCAACAGCTCCGCCAGCTCCTCGTCCCGGCCCGACACCGTCACGAACCCGGCGGCCGTCAGCCCCAGTACCTCGCTGAGCACCGCGGACTGGCGTTCGCTGCCGCGCCAGCGCCCCGACTCCTCCATCCGCAGATACGCGGAGGCGGTCAGCCCCAGCAGACGCGCCAGCTCCTCGACGGCCAGCTCCCGGCTCACCCGGTGCTCCCGCAGGGTCCGCGCGGCGGTCAGCAGCTCGCCCGGCGAGCACCACAACACTCCGGCCAGCGCCGTGAGTTCGTACTTGCTCGGGACGGCGAGCCCGCGTTCCCAGGCAACCACGGTCTCCGTGCTGATGCGGAGCCCGTACTGGGCTCCGAGACCGTACGCGACATGACCGGGAAGCATCCCCAGGGCCTCGCGGAGTCGGTGCGCGGCAGGGGCGTTGAAGGGCGGGGAGGGGTGCACGGCCCCACCGTAGGAGTCGACACGCGGTCTGAATACGGTGTGTTCCACCGAGACCACGGCTCGTAGGAACGTCCTAGGCGTGTTTCGAAAGTCCCGTCCGCCCCGGCCGGACGGGACTTCCGAAACACGCCCCGGTGCCGTACGGGGTCAGCGCTCCTGGGGCACCCACCGGTAGTGCAGCTCCGGGCGCCCGATCTGACCGTACTGCGGACGGCGTGCCGCACGCCCCACAGTCACCAGATGTTCCAGATAGCGGCGCGCGGTGATCCGTGAGATGCCCAGCTCCATCCCGGCCACGCCCGCCGTCACCCCGTCCGGGGCGGCCCGCAGAACGCGGGTGACGGCCTCCAGTGTCGGGCCGCTCAGCCCCTTCGGCAGGTGGGTCGGCTGTGGTGCGCGCAGTGCGCCGAGCGCCCGGTCCACCTCGGCCTGACCGCTCGCCTCACCGGCCGCCGCGCGGAACTCGGCGTAGCGGACGAGCCGGTCGCGCAGGGTGGCGAAGGTGAACGGCTTCAGCACGTACTGGACGACACCGAGCGACACCCCTTCCCGGACCACCGCCAGATCACGCGCCGACGTCACCGCGATGACATCCGCCGAGTGCCCGGCCGCACGCAGCGAGCGCAGCAGCTGCAGACCGTGCCCGTCGGGCAGGTACAGATCCAGGAGCAGCAGATCGACGGGCGTACGGTCCAGCGTCCGCACCGCCTCCGCACGCGAGTGCGCGACCGCGGCCACCGTGAATCCGGGGACGCGGTCCACGTACAGCTGATGGGCGTCCGCGGCGACGGGATCGTCCTCGACGACCAGTACCTGGATCATGCGGTGGCCTCCTTCATGGGGTGCGTCGTGCGGTTGCCGATGGCCAGCGGCAGGCGCACCGTGAACTCCGCACCGCCGTCCGGGCCGCCGCCCAGTGCCACCGTCCCGGCGTTGCGATGCACCGCCTGCTGTACGAGGGCCAGCCCGATCCCCCGGCCCGCGCCGTGCGTCGACCAGCCCCGGTCGAACACCTCGGCGGCGTCGTCCGGATCGATCCCCGCCCCGGTGTCGGCGACCCGCAGCAGCAGCTCGTCCTCCCCGGCGAGTGCGGTGACGGTGACCAGGGCGCGAGTGGACCGGCCCGGCACCGCTACTCGCCGCCCGGGCACGGCCTCCGGGCCGGGCGTGCTGCCGGTCACCGCCTCCGACGCCGCGTCCACCGCGTTGTCGATCAGATTGCCGAGGATCGTCACCAGGTCCCGTGGCGGCAGGGTCGCGGGCAGGGCGCCGTCGTCGATCAGGCTGTCGTCCGCGAGAACCAGCTCCACCCCCCGCTCGTTCGCCTGCGCCGCCTTCCCGAGCAGCAGTGCCGCCAGCACCGGTTCGGCGACGGCGTCCACCACCCGGTCGGTGAGGGTCTGGGCCAGTTCCAGTTCGGCGGTGGCGAAACCCACCGCCTCCTCGGCCCGGCCCAGTTCGACCAGTGAGACGACCGTGTGCAGCCGGTTCGCAGCCTCGTGCGCCTGTGAGCGCAATGCCTGGGTGAATCCCCGCTCGGAGTCCAACTCGCCGGTCAGTGCCTGGAGTTCCGTGTGATCGCGCAGCGTCACGACCGTACCGCGCTGCTCCCCGCCCACCACCGGACGAGTGTTGACCACGATCACCCGGTCCACCGTCAGATGCAGCTCGTCGACCCGTTCCTCGGAGGCGAGCAGCGCACCGGTCAGCGGCGCCGGCAGATCGAGGTCGGCGACCCTGCGCCCGACCGCACCCGGCTCCAGCCCGAGGAGCTCCCGGCCCGCGTCGTTGATCAGCGCGATCCTGCGCTGCCCGTCGAGCATCAGCAATCCCTCACGTACCGCGTGCAGCGTGGCCTGGTGGTAGTCGTGCATCCGGCTCAGCTCGGCGGCGTTCATGCTGTGCGTGTGCCGCCGGAGCCGGGCGTTGATCACATACGTACCGATGCCGCCGAGCGCCAGTGCCCCGCCCGCCGCCAGTCCCAGCGCCCCGAGCTGCGCCCGCACCTGCGAGGAGACCCGTTCGACCGTGATGCCCGCGCTGACCAGGCCGGTGATCCTGCCGCCGTCCCGGATCGGGGTGACGACCCGGATCGAGGGTCCGAGCGTGCCGGTGTATGTCTCCGTGAACGTCTCGCCGCGCAGCGCCTGCGCGGTGTTCCCGAGGAACTCCTCGCCGATCCGGTCGGCGTCCGGGTGCGTCCAGCGGACCCGGTCCAGGGACATGATCGTGACGAAGGCGATCCCGGTGTCCCTGCGGACCTTCTCCGCGTACGGCTGCAGCACGGCGGACGGGTCCGGGGTACGGATCGCCTCCCGTACGGACGGCGAGTCGGCGATCGCCAGTGCCGCCGCCCTGGCCTGCCGGGCCGCGGTCTCCTTCGCCTGCGCGCTGCCCGAGACGTAGGCGAAGAACGCGCACCCCGCCACCACGGCCGCGACCAGCACCACCTGCATGGCGAAGAGCTGGCCGGCGAGGCTGCGAGGGCGGGTACGGGGGAGGGGGAGACGCATGGCACCAGTCTGCCTGGCCGAAAACATATGAACGAAATGTACGTAACGGTGACCGGCGTCACAAAGGGGCGGGATAGTCACCAAGCCCCCCAGGGACGGGGGAGCGACCCGGACGAGCCGAGGAGAACCCCCGTGGGAGTGGCAGCCGCCAAGCGGGACCGTACGCATTATCTGTATCTCGCCGTGATCGCGGCTGTGGGGCTCGGCATCCTCGTGGGCTTCGTGGCCCCGGACGTTGCCGTCGAACTCAAGCCGATCGGTACCGGCTTCGTAAACCTCATCAAGATGATGATCTCGCCCATCATCTTCTGCACGATCGTGCTGGGCGTCGGATCGGTGCGCAAGGCCGCCAAGGTCGGCGCGGTCGGCGGTCTCGCCCTCGGCTACTTCCTGGTGATGTCGACCGTCGCACTCGCCATCGGTCTGCTCGTCGGCAACATCCTGGAGCCCGGCCAGGGCCTCCACCTCACCGAAGCGGTGCGCGCCGCCGGCGAGAAGCAGGCGGCGGGCGCCAGCGAGTCCACCGTGGACTTCATGCTCGGCATCATCCCGACGACGATGGTCTCCGCCTTCACCGAAGGCGAGGTGCTGCAGACTCTGCTCATCGCTCTGCTCGCGGGATTCGCGCTCCAGGCCATGGGCTCGGCCGGCGAACCGGTCCTGCGCGGCATCGGCCACATCCAGCGCCTCGTCTTCCGTATTCTCGCCATGATCATGTGGGTGGCCCCGGTCGGCGCGTTCGGTGCGATGGCGGCGGTGGTCGGCGAGACCGGCGTCGACGCGCTGAAGTCCCTCGCGATCATCATGGTCGGCTTCTACATCACCTGCGCGATCTTCGTCTTCGTAGTGCTCGGCACGATCCTGCGGCTGGTCGCCGGGGTCAACCTGGTGTCCCTG
This sequence comes from Streptomyces sp. NPDC002785, assembly GCF_040295565.1. Classification (NCBI taxonomy): domain Bacteria; kingdom Bacillati; phylum Actinomycetota; class Actinomycetes; order Kitasatosporales; family Streptomycetaceae; genus Streptomyces; species Streptomyces sp. NPDC002785. The sequence continues at coordinate 23,189 of NZ_JBEOVN010000111.1, forward strand.
CTGAAGTACCTGGGCCGCGAATTCCTGCTGATCCTCTCCACCTCCTCGTCGGAGTCCGCCCTGCCGCGGCTCATCGCGAAGATGGAGCACCTGGGCGTCAGCAGGCCCGTCGTCGGTATCACCGTGCCGACCGGCTACTCCTTCAACCTCGACGGCACCGCGATCTACCTCACGATGTCCTCGCTCTTCATCGCCAACGCGATGGGCGACCCGCTGAGCGCCAGTGAGCAGATCTCGCTCCTGCTCTTCATGATCGTCGCCTCGAAGGGCGCGGCCGGAGTCACCGGCGCGGGTCTCGCCACCCTCGCGGGCGGCCTCCAGTCGCACCGCCCCGGACTCGTCGACGGCGTCGGACTGATCGTCGGCATCGACCGCTTCATGAGCGAGGCCCGCGCCATGACGAACTTCGCGGGCAACGCGGTGGCCACCGTCCTGGTCGGCACCTGGACCAAGGAGATCGACAAGGAGCGGGTGGACCAGGTCCTGTCCGGTGCGCTCCCGTGGAACGAGCAGATGCTCAACCAGGACGCCGGGCACGGCGACGGCGCAGGCGTTCCGGAGCCGCGGGACGGCGACCGGGAGCACACGGTGGCGAAGGCCTAGGAATCGAAGACCCAGCACAGGGCCGTCGCGGGAGCTCCCGCGACGGCCCGGTTGCGTGC
>NZ_JBEOVN010000112.1:0-23815 GCF_040295565.1 Streptomyces sp. NPDC002785
TCCGTACAGGCTCGGTCTTCGAGCCTGTACGGAGACCGAGGCCGCATGGCGTAAGACGGGCCTCAGTCGGTCTGGACGACCACGGTCTTCGCCGCCTTGTCATGGAGGGCCTGCCGGTACGGCTTGTCCGTGAAGATGAACACGATGTTGATCAGCCACCACAGGCACGGGCAGCACAGCAGGGCCGGCAGCCACAGCACCACGGCCCGCAGGAACGACGCACTGGTGTCCGGCACCCGGCCGTCGTTGAGCATCGCGACCCGCAGCTTCAGCAGCCGCTTGCCGATGGTCCGGCCGTCCTTGTGTGTGAAGTACGTGTCGTACGCGACGTAGACCACCAGACCGATGAGCGACCAGAGCAGCTGGTGCCGACTGTACGTCTGGCTGAAGACATCGCCGACGTTGCCGTTGCCTCTGTTGTTGTCATTCATCTCGACCACGCCGCCCCACGGCAGCGAGATCAGATACAGCGGGATCGAGACGATCAGCAAGTCGATCAGCCGGGCCAGAATCCGCTTGCCGGGCTCGCCGAGCGGCGGCATACCGGCCAGCGGATCCACGCCCCCGTACGGGCCGCCGCCGTAGGGACCGGCATCGTACGGCGGCGGAGGCGGAGGCGGAGCGCTGTCGTAGGGCGAACCCGACGACGGCCCCTGCGGTTCCTGCGGCCCTTGCGGCTCCTGCGGCCCCTGCGGTTCCTGCGACTTCTTGAGGAACGGGTCGTCCTCGGGCGGCTGACCGGACGTCGGCTGATCGTTGCTCATGGGGGCAGTGCACCCCGGCCCACAGGCGCCCGCAACGGCTCAGGTGCGTTCGGGGGAACGGCACGTCCCCCCGCAGGCTCCTCCCCCGATGAGCCGTCATCCGGAGGAGTGGCCTCCGCGGGCCCTCGCGCGAATTCAGTCTGCCACGAAGGTGTGCGCCACCTTGTCGTGCCAGCACTGGCGCCACGGCCGGTCGAACAGACACCAGAGCACATTGACCACCCCGACAACCAGGACACCCAGTACGCCGTAGACAAGCCAGCGGCGCAGCGCGGCGCCGAAGGACGGGGCCTCGTGGGACTCGATGTCCCGCACTTCGAGTCCACAGAGCTTCTTGCCGAGCGTACGGCCCCACTTGGTGGTCGGCAGCGCCTCCAGCAGGACACCGAGCACGAGGAACGCGCCGAGCACCCCACCGAACAGACCGGCCGTGGTGGAGTCCACCAGCCAGACGGTGACCGTCTCACCCGACAGCTTCGCCGCGCTGATCTTCTCGTCGATGTGGTCCATCGCCCGCGAGACGAGCGGGAAGCCGATCGCGCCGACGAGCGCGGCCAGCACCACCGTGTCGACGAGCCGGGCGGCGAACCTCTTGCCGAGTCCGGCGGGCCTGGCCGATGCCTGGGCCTGCGCGAGCTGCTGGAAGGGGTCGTTGACCGGGGGCTTCCAGGGCGCGACGGGCTGGTCCGGCTGTCCGCCCTGCGCACCGAGCTGCGGGTGAGGCTGCTGCCCCTGGAGCGGGGGGTGGGATTGGTGTTGCTGAGGCTGGTGTTGCTGAGGCTGCGGGCGGGCCGCCTGGTCGGGCTGGGAAAGTTGGTGAACCTGCTGCGCCCAGGAGGCGGCACCGCCGCCGGGGCCCGGGGCGGGGGCCTGGTTCCGGGCCGGGGCGGAGGGCCGCGCCGGGGCGGGGGCCTGGTTCCGGGCGGGGGCTGAGGGCTGGTTCTGCGCCGGGGCCTGCGCGCCGGTCCCGGGAGCGATCGCGCGGATCGCCATCGTCCCGTCCGCGGGCTCCTGTTCCGTCGTCCGGGGAGCGGGCGGGCGGGCGCCCCGGCCCACGGCGCGGATCGCGACCGTACCGTCGGCGGGCGGGCCACTCGCGTCACCGCCGCGGGGTTGGCCCGGGCGGTCGATCCGGATCGCGACGGTGCTCTCGGGGACCTGACTCCCGCCGTCCCGCATGCCCGGCAGCGCACCGCCCGTCGGATCCAGGGAGGCCGGTCGACGCGGGTCTGCGGGGGCACGGTCGACGGGCTCCAGAAGCGCGGGGGCCCGATCAGCGGGCTCCAGAACCGCGGGAGCCCGATCGACGGGCTCCAGAACCGCGGGAGCCCGATCGGCCGGGGCTCGATCGGCCGGGGCCTGGTCGACCGGGGCACGGTCGACAGGGGTTCGCGGATCCCGGCCGGACTCCGGCCCCGAGCCGGACCCCACCCCGGACTCCGACCCCGACGGCCGGCCCGGATCGCCCTGTCGGCCCGGCTCGCCCTGTCCGCCGGGCCGGCCGGTGCCGCCCCAGGAGACCCGCAGGTCGCGTTCACCGCCGAAGCCGGTCTGCCGGGAGGCGTCGGCCTGCCAAACGGGGGCCGGTTCGGGGCGGTTGTCCGCGTACGGCTCCTCGTCGAGGAATACCGGCCCGGTCTCGTCCACCGGCGCCGGGGCCGCCGGCTCCGGTTCGGCCGCCGCTCCGGTTGGCGTCGCGGGCATCGACTCGTCCTGCTGAAGGGCGGGCCGGCTCGTGCCGGGCACCCACGAAGCGCCGTTCCAGTACCGGACATATCCGGGAATGGACGGGTCGGGGTAGTACCCCTCGCGGGGGCTTTCGTCACCGGGTGCCGGGGTTGGGGCGCTCATCACCGTGGTCCCGTATCTCCTCGAGGCCTCAATACAACGGGTCCACATCTATCAGACGCCCGCGTACCCCAGGGCCGGTCCAGGGGTTTGGGCCACTTTCCGGTCACGCAGAAGTTTTTTCCGGAAGTCGCGTAATAGCTGACGGGGAAGGCGCTCTCTCCTTGTGCGGACCGGTCGCGGGACCGGCCCACAGGCACCGAAAGGACGCACTCATGCACACCGTCGTGGAACGCGAGCTGGAGCTCAAGCTGGTTCTGTCGCCTGAGCACAGCATCCCTGTCCCTGCCCGGCTGACGTACCACACGGAGGACCCGTACGCCGTGCACGTCGCCTTTCACATCGGCTCCGAGTTCCCCGTCCACTGGACGTTCGCCCGCGAACTGCTGGTCGAGGGTGTGTTCCGGCCGTGCGGCGAAGGGGACGTGCGGATCTGGCCGGCCAAGGTCGACCGGCGCAACGTCATCTTCGTGGCACTGACTTCGCCCAACGGCAACGCCCTTCTGGAGGTGCCGTCCGCCGCGGTGGTCACCTGGGTGGAGCGGACTCTGCGGCTGGTTCCGCCGGGGACGGAGACCGAGCGGCTCGGCATCGACGAAGGTCTCGCCGAGCTGCTCGCGCCGCTGCCGGCCGACGATCTGTGGCTGAGCGACCCGTGGGGGCCGGACGAGTCGCAGGACGGCGACGTATGAGCGGGCGCGGTCCCGGCCGGCCGTCAGAACACCTTGCCCGGGTTGAGCAGCCCCAGGGGGTCGAACGCCTGCTTGATGCCCCGGTGCAATTCGACGCTCACCTCTCCGAGCTCGCGCGCGAGCCACTCCTTCTTCAGGACGCCGACGCCGTGTTCACCGGTGATCGTGCCGCCGAGTTCCAGGCCGAGCGCCATGATCTCGTCGAAGGATTCCCGGGCCCGCCGGGACTCGTCGGCGTCGGTGTGGTCGAAGCAGACGACAGGGTGGGTGTTGCCGTCGCCCGCGTGAGCGCAGACGCCGATGGTGAGGTCGTACTTCTCGGCGACGGCGGCGGTGCCTTCGAGCATCGCGCCGAGCTTCGAGCGCGGTACGCAGACGTCGTCGATCATCGTGGCCGACTTGACGGTCTCCAGTGCGGTGAGCGACATCCGCCGGGCCCGGAGCAGCATTTCGGACTCGGCGGTGTCCTCGGCCGGGACCACCTCGGTGGCGCCTGCCGCGGTGCACAGCTCGGCGACGGCGGCCAGGTCGACCGACGGGTCCGGGGTGTCGAAGGCGGCGAGCAGGAGCGCCTCGGTGGTGTCGGGGAGGCCCATGTTGGCCATCCTGTTGACGGCATGGACTGTTGTACGGTCCATCAGTTCGAGGAGTGACGGGGTGTGACCGCGCTCCATGATCCGGCAGATCGCATCGCAGGCGGTGGCCGCGCTCGGGAACTCGGCTGCCAGGACCAGTTGCTGCGGCGGCTGGGGCTTCAGCGCGAGCACGGCCTTGACGACGATGCCGAGGCTGCCCTCCGAGCCGACGAAGAGCCGGGTGAGGTCGTATCCGGCGACGCCCTTCGCGGTACGGCGGCCGGTGGTGAGCAGCCGCCCGTCGGCGAGGACGACCTCCAGGCCGAGTACGTATTCGGCGGTGACCCCGTACTTCACGCAGCACAGGCCGCCGGACGCGGTGCCGATGTTGCCGCCGATGGTGCACATCTCCCAGCTGGAGGGGTCCGGCGGGTAGTGGAGACCGTGCTCGTTGACCGCCCGGGAGAGCACCGCGTTGATGACGCCCGGTTCGACGACGGCGATCCGGTCGACCGGGTTGATCTCCAGGATCCGGTCCATCTTCACCAGGGACAGCACGATGCAGTCGTCGGAGGCGTTGGCCGCGCCCGACAGACCGGTACGGGCTCCCTGAGGGACGACCGGGACGCGCAGGGCCGTGGCTGTGCGCATGATGTGCTGAACCTGCTCGACCGTGCGCGGGAGCACGACGACGGCCGGCGTGCCCGCATCGCAGAAGCTCGCCATGTCGTGGGCGTAGGAGGCGGTGACGTCCGGATCGGTGATCAGGGCCTCGGCGGGCAGCCCCGCACGCAGTTGTTCGAGAAGACCGTTCATGATTCAAGCGTGGCACTCGGGCCCATTGGTGTGAACCCGCCTACCGCAGCCTTCGCAAGACGTGGTGTGCTCTTCATGCTGACGCAGAGTGATCGGCATGGATGTCACGCCGCAGCAGCCTCCGAAGTGCCCCGATTCGACCGAGCCTCCCCTTGAACCCTCCGGAACCGGCCCCGCACCACGGGACCCGGCGTCGCCGGCCCCGGCTCCGGCCGAGCTGCCGCGCCTCTCGCTGCGTACGACGCTGCGCAGGGCGGCCATGGGTGCGGTGGCGGGTGCGGTACTGGTGACGGGTGCGGTGGTGGCCGTGCCGGAGGACAAGAAGAAGTCCGCGCCGCCGCCCGCTCCGGGTCCGGTTTCGCGGGCCCTGAAGGCCAGGGACATGGGCTCCCCCGCCTCGCTCTCCGATCTGACGGCGCTGATCGGGGACCGGCAGCACTGGGTGGGCACGCATCCGACCGACGCGCCGTCGTGGGCGTTGCTCGGTACGGCCTATGTGGAGTGGGGGCAGCGTTCCGCGGACGCGGCGTACTTCGGCCGGGCCGAGCAGGCGCTGAAGCGCTCGCTCGACGTCGAGCCGGGTGAGAACGGCAACACGGCGGCCTGGGTGGGGCTCGCGACGCTCGCCAATGCCCGGCACGACTTCGTCACGGCGAAGAAGTGGGGCGAGACGGTACGGGCACGGCAGCCGAAGCAGTGGATCGTGTATCCGGCCCTGATCGACGCGTACAACGGCCTCGGTGACTACAAGTCCGCGAAGACGGCGGTGGAGAAGTTCACGGCGCTGCACTCCGGCGCCCCGGCGCTCATCCGGACGGCGCAGAGCTACCGGGACCGCGGCCGGCGCGAGGACGCGCTGGCCGGCGCTCGGGCCGCGTTGGACCGGGCCACCACACCGGCGCAGAAGGCGGATTGCCTGCATCTGCTGGGCGAACTGGCCTGGGAGCGGGGCGAGCCCGGCGAGGCGGTGGCTCAGTACAGCGCGGCGCTGCGGACCGACCGCGCCAGCCATCCGTCGCTCGCGGGCCGGGCCAGGGCGCTGGTGGCGCTCGGCCGTACCGCCGAGGCCGAGCGCGACTACAAGGCGGCGCTGGCCAGCCTCCCCCGGCCCGAATACATGCTGGACCTGGGCGAGTTGTACGAGTCGCTGGGCCGGGACGAAGAGGCCCGGAGCCAGTACGCACAGCTGGGCGAGGCTCTCGCGCGTGATGACGGCCAGGGCGTGGACAACGCACTGCTGCGCGGCCGTTTCGAGACCGATCACGCAGACCCGGCCTCGGCGGCGAAGCTGTTGAAGGCGGCGTGGGCCCGGTCGCACCGCAGCGCGGCGGTGGCGGACGCGCTGGGCTGGGCGCTGCACCGCTCCGGCGACTCGTCCTCCGCACTGAAGTACGCGACGCAGGCGGTCGACACGGGTGGGCACAACGCCGCGTACGTGGCCCACCTGGGCGCGATCCAGCAGGCGTTGAAGGACTACGGTCCGGCGCGCCGCAATCTGGGAGAGGCTCTGCTCACCAACCCGCACTTCTCGCCACTGGAGGGCCCGGAGGCCCAGAAGGCCCTGGACTCGCTGGGCGGCCCTCCGGCCGACCTCCCGCAGGGCAAGGAGCCCGCCCGGGCACCCGAGCCGGCGGCGAAGCCCGAGCCCGCGAAGCCGCGGCCCGCTGCACCGGCGCCGCAGCAGCAGGCGCCCGCCAAGGCCCCGGCAGCGCATGTGCTGAGCAGCCGCTGACGGAGCGGGTGGTACTTCGCCCGGGAGGTTGTCCACGTGGGTGCCGAGCGTGGCGGACATGTCGCCGAGCCGGCCGACGTTCGCGAGGACCTCGACAGCCCCGTCACCGGGAGCGTTCGGGAGGTGCGCCACGGACCGGACGCGCTGGAGGCGAAGTGCCTTCCGGCACGAGCACCGCGTGAGGCGGGGCCCCCGGTCCGCCGGAGGCCCCGCCTTCACGTCCTGAGAGTTCAGAGGTTGCCGCGCTTCTCCTGCTCGCGCTCGATCGCCTCGAACAGGGCCTTGAAGTTGCCCTTGCCGAAGCCCATCGAGCCATGGCGCTCGATCATCTCGAAGAAGACGGTCGGGCGGTCCTGGACCGGCTTGGTGAAGATCTGCAGCAGGTAGCCGTCCTCGTCGCGGTCGACGAGGATCTTCAGCTCGCGCAGGGTCTCCACGGGGACGCGGGTCTCGCCCGCCCACTCGCCGAGGGTGTCGTAGTACGAGTCGGGGGTGTCCAGGAACTGGACACCGGCCGCCCGCATCGCGCGTACCGAGGCGACGATGTCGTTCGTGGCGAGCGCGATGTGCTGGACGCCCGCGCCGCCGTAGAACTCCAGGTACTCGTCGATCTGGGACTTCTTCTTGGCGATCGCCGGTTCGTTGATCGGGAACTTCACCTTCAGGGTGCCGTCGGCGACGACCTTCGACATGAGGGCGGAGTACTCGGTGGCGATGTCGTCGCCCACGAACTCCTTCATGTTGGTGAAGCCCATGACCTTGTTGTAGAAGCCGACCCACTCGTTCATCCGGCCCAGTTCCACATTGCCGACGCAGTGGTCGATGGCCTGGAAGGTGCGCTTGGCGGGCGGTTCGACGATCGGGGCCGCGGCGACGTAGCCGGGCAGGTAAGGGCCGTCGTAGCCGGTGCGCTCGACGAGGGTGTGGCGGGTCTTGCCGTACGTGGCGATGGCGGCCAGCACGACCGTGCCGTGCTCGTCCTTTGCCTCGTGCGGCTCGGCGAGGCCGAGGGCGCCGTGCTCGACCGCGTACGCATAGGCCGCGCGGGCGTCCGGGACCTCGATGGCCAGGTCGACGACGCCGTCGCCGTGCTCGGCGACATGGTCGGCCAGGAAGCGGCCGTGGTCGGTGGACGCCTTGATGACGGAGGTGAAGACGAAACGGGCAGACCCATTGGTCAGGACGTAACTCGCGGTCTCGCGGCTGCCGTTCTCCGGTCCGGAGTAGGCGACCAGCTTCATGCCGAAGGCCGTCGAGTAGTAGTGCGCGGCCTGCTTGGCATTGCCGACGGCGAAGACGACCGCGTCCATTCCCTTGACCGGGAAGGGGTCGGCCTGCCGGGCTGTGTCGGGGGTGGTGTGCAGAGTCTCAGTCATGCTCGAAGACTCTCGCCGCTTCGCAAGGTGCGCAACAGTTCGCGAATCCGCTGGGCAAACTGCACAGGCGATGGGGATGATGACCGGGCTGCCTGTACATGATGACCATCACAGTGACACCCCGGAGGCGCACCATGGCGATCGATCATCTGGACGGGCGGCTCATCGTACTGCTGGCCCACGAGCCCCGTATCGGTGTCCTGGAGGCGTCGCGCCGGCTCGGCGTGGCGCGCGGGACGGTGCAGGCGCGCCTCGACCGGCTTCAGTCGAATGGAGTCATCCGCGGATTCGGCCCGACCGTCGATCCGGCGGCGCTCGGCTACCCGGTCACGGCGTTCGCCACGCTGGAGATCAAACAGGGTCAAGGCGCCGATGTACGGGCCCACTTGGCCGGTGTTCCGGAGGTGCTGGAGCTGCACACCACCACCGGGCACGGCGACATGCTCTGCCGTCTCGTCGCGCGTTCCAACGCCGATCTTCAGCGGGTGATCGACCGGGTTGTCGGTTTTGATGGCATCGTCCGGGCGTCCACGGCCATCGTCATGGAGAACCCGGTTCCACTGCGCATCATCCCGCTCGTCGAGCAGGCCGCGGGGGACAACGACTGAGCCGAGGAGTGGCGTGTGAGCTTCTGGGAGTACCTGGGCAACCGACATCAACAGCTGCTCACCGACGCGTACCAGCACGTCAGTGCCGTATTCCAGTGCATGGTCATCGCCACCGTGCTGGGCGTCCTGATCGGGGTCGTCACCTATCGCAGCGGATGGGCGGGGTCGCTGGCCATCACGTCGACGGCGACGATCCTCACCATCCCCTCCCTCGCCGCGATCGGTCTGCTCATCCCGCTGGTCGGGCTCGGGGTCGCGCCCACGGTGATCACTCTGACGCTGTACGGGCTGCTGCCCATCGTCCGTAACTCGATCGTGGGGCTGCGCGGCGTCGATCCGTCGCTCGTCGACGCGGCGAAGGGCATCGGGATGTCGCGCCCGGCCCGGCTGTGCCGGGTGGAGCTGCCGCTCGCCTGGCCGCCGATCCTCACCGGCATCAGGGTCTCCACACAGATGCTGATGGGCATCGCCGCCATCGCCGCGTATGCGTCGGGCCCCGGCCTGGGCAATGAGATCTTCCGCGGCATCGCCTCGCTGGGCAGCGCCAACGCGATCAATCAGGTGCTCGCCGGCACGATCGGCATCGTCGTTCTCGCCCTGCTCTTCGACGCCGCGTACGTACTGCTCGGGCGGCTCACCATTCCCAGGGGGATCCGTGTCTGAGACCGCCGGTGCCCAGAACGCAGGATCCGATACCGCCGACGGGAGCCCCGCCGACAGTGCCGGGACGGCGAAGACCGCTTCCGGCGCCACCATCCATCTGGACAACCTGACCAAGCGCTATCCGGGCAATCCGAACCCGGCGGTGGACAACGTCACGATGGACATCAAGGCCGGAGAAACGGTGATCTTCGTCGGCCCGTCCGGCTGCGGGAAGTCCACCACCCTGAAGATGATCAACCGGCTGATCGAGCCGACGTCCGGGCGGATCATGATCGACGGCGAGGACGTCACCGACATCGATCCGGTGAAGCTGCGCCGCAAGATCGGTTACGCGATCCAGTCGTCCGGGCTCTTCCCGCACATGACGGTCGCCGAGAACATCGCCCTCGTACCGAAGATGGTCGGCTGGTCGAAGTCCAAGGTGAAGGACCGGGTCGAGGAGATGCTCGATCTGGTCGGTCTCGATCCGCGGGAGTTCCACGGGCGCTACCCGCGTGCGCTCTCCGGTGGACAGCAGCAGCGGGTGGGCGTGGCACGGGCCCTGGCGGCCGATCCGCCGGTGCTGCTGATGGACGAGCCGTTCGGCGCGGTCGACCCGATCACCCGCGACCACCTCCAGGACGAGCTGATCCGGCTCCAGCACGAGCTGCACAAGACGATCGTCTTCGTCACCCATGACTTCGACGAGGCGATCAAGCTGGGTGACCGGATCGCTGTACTGCGGGAGCGTTCGCACATCGCGCAGTTCGACACCCCGGAAGCAATCCTCACCAACCCGACGGACGACTTCGTTTCGGGTTTCGTCGGGGCCGGGGCGGCGCTGAAACGGCTCAACCTCACCCGCGTACGGGATGTGGAGATTGCCCAGTTCCCGACGGTGACGGTCGACGACCCGCTCCAGTCGATCTTCAACAAGCTGCGCACCAGCCTGCACAACGAGCTGCTGATGCTGGACCGCAGGAACCGCCCGTACAAGTGGCTGCGGCGCGGGGACCTGATGCGGGCCCGGGGTTCGCTGGCGCGCGCCGGGCAGCTGGTCCACGACACGGTGACGCGGGACGCGACGCTGCACGACGCGCTGGAGGCGGTGCTGACCGACAGCGGCGGACGGGCCGCGGTGACCGGGCGGCGCGGCGAGTTCATCGGGGTCGTCGACATGCACACCCTGATGAACTCCGTCCACGAACTGCTGGAGGCCGACCGGCTCGCCGCCATCGAGCACCAGCACGACCTGGAGGAATTGCGCGCCCATCAGACCGAACAGGAGCTGGAGGGCGGTGCGGGCGCATGAATCCCGACTTCCCGCGGAATCCCGAATCGGCGCGCAGTGCGCGCTCCCCCCGCCCGGCGCCCGCATCCGACAGGGACCGCCCGCCCGGCGAACACGACGTCAAGGGCCATGCCTTCCGCGACGAGGAGGAGGAACCCCCACCGCCACCGGCGGGGCCGCGGCGCCGGATCACCTGGCGCAAGCTGGTGCTGCTGCCGGCCGCGCTCGCGATCGTCCTGGCCATCACCTATCTGTGGATCACCAACACCCACCTCGACTCGATCGCGAGGAACTCGCTCACCGGCGGCAATGTGCAGCTGCGCTGGTGGCAGCACGTGAGGCTGACCGCGATCTCGACGTTCTGGGTGCTGATCATCGCCATCCCGCTGGGGATCGCGCTCACCCGGCGGGGGCTGCGCAAGGGCGCCCCGCTGGTCACGGCGGTCGCCAACATCGGGCAGGCGACCCCGGCGATCGGCCTGCTGGCGCTGCTGGTCATCTGGCTGGGCATCGGGCCGTCGACGGCGATCATCGGCATGGTGATCTACGCGGTGCTGCCGGTGTTCTCCAACACGGTGGCCGGTCTCAAGGCGATCGAGCCGAGCCTGGTCGATGCCTCGCGCGGCATCGGCATGTCGGCGATGGGGACGCTCACCAAGGTCGAACTGCCCCTCGCCGTCCCGCTGATCCTGGCCGGTGTACGGACGGCGCTGGTGCTCAACGTCGGTACGGCGACCCTGGCCACCTTCGTCGGTGGCGGTGGCCTCGGGGACCTGATCACCTCGGGCATCCAGACCCAGCGGATGCCGGTGCTGGTGCTCGGTTCCGTGCTGACGGTGGTGCTGGCGCTACTGGTGGACTGGCTGGCCTCGCTGGTCGAGCTGGCGTTGACGCCGCGCGGACTGGAGGTGGGATGAGATGGGCCCGCGGAAGGTGCGTGCAGGGCTCGTGGGGGCGGTGGCGCTGGCGCTGGCGCTCTCCGGGTGCGGGCTGAAGAGCGGCTCGCCGATGGTGGACGACGTGATGCCGGGCTCCGTCGGCCAGGGGCATCCGCTGGACGGTGCGTCGCTGACCGTCACCTCGAAGAACTTCAGCGAGAGCATCATCCTGGGCCAGATGATCGGCCTGGTCTTCAAGGCCGCCGGCGCGGAGGTCCTGGACCGGACGAACCTGCCCGGTTCGATCAGTGCGCGCGAGGCGATCGTCAAGGGCAGCGCGGATGCGATGTACGAGTACACGGGCACCGGCTGGATCACCTATCTGGGCCATGCGAAGCCGATCGCCGACCCGTTGGAGCAGTGGAAGGCGGTCCGCGACGAGGACCGGAAGAACGGGGTGACCTGGCTGACGCCGTCCACCCTCAACAACACCTACGCTCTCGCCATCAGCAAGAAGAACAACGCGGAGTACCACCTGAGGACGCTCTCCGATGTCGCCGCACTGGCGAAGATGGACCCGTCGGCGGTGACGATCTGCGTGGAGAACGAGTTCGCCTCGCGCGACGACGGGCTGCCGGGCATGGAGAAGGCGTACGGGATGTCCCTCCCGGCCGCCAACATCAAGAAGATGGACGCCGGGATCATCTACACCCAGGTCTCGAAGTCCAGCTCCTGCCTGCTGGGCGAGGTGTTCACGACGGACGGCCGGATCAGGGCCATGGACCTCGAAGTGCTCGTGGACGACAAGCACTTCTTCCCCAACTACAACGCGGCGCCCGTCATCCACACCAAGACCTTCGAGAAGTACCCGGAGATCGCGGGGCTGCTCGACCCGGTCAGCAGGAAGCTGACGACGGAGGTCGCCCAGGTGCTCAACGCGAAGGTGGATGTCGACGGGCAGGACCCCCACGAGGTGGCGAAGGACTGGCTGATCCAGGAGGGGTTCATCAAGAAGGGGTGAACCGCTGCGGCCTCCGGCGGCGCTCCGGGGCAGAACACGAAGAAGCTGTTGCAAAGAACTCTCTGCAAAGAGAATTTTGCAACTCTACTGTAGAGCCATGCCCGCAACAGAGGACGGCGGCGACAGCCCCGTCGACGATCAGAAGATCCACACGGTCGATGCCCGCACCCTGCGCGGGCTCGCCCACCCCCTGCGACTGCGACTGCTGAGCGCGCTGCGGGAGTTCGGCCCCGCCACCGCCTCCGGTCTCGCGGACCGGCTCGGCGAGTCCAGCGGCGCCACCAGCTACCACCTCAGGCAACTGGCGACGTACGGCTTCGTCGAGGACGACCCGGAGCGCGGCAAGGGCCGCGAACGCTGGTGGCGGGCCGTCCACATGGGCACCACCTTCAACAGCGGCAGGTTCATGAGCCACCCGAATCCCGAAGTGCGCGGCGCCATCGGCGTCGTACTCCACGAGATCGCCAACGCGCACTCCCAGGAACTGAACACCTGGCTCGGCACGATGCACGAATGGCCCGAGGAGTGGCGGCGCGGCTGGGACGTCAGCGATTTCAAGGTACGCCTCACCCCCGACCTCTCCACGGAGCTGATCGGGAAGATCCACGACCTCATCGAGAGCTACCGGGACCGGGTCCCGGAGGACGCCGAGGGATCGGCCACCGTCCGCAGCCATGTGCACTTCTTCCCCCGCCCTGCCGAATAGACGAGCCCGGCAGGCAACGAGCCTCTATGGCCGAAAGGACACCGCCATGCACCCCGCCATGTATCTTCTGCTGCACCGCGCGCGCTCTACCGAACTGCGGCAGCGGGCAGCGGAGTTCTGCCTTGCGCCGACTGCGTCGCGCACCGGTCTGCGCACTCGACTGGGCTGGTTTCTCGTCGAGCTGGGGCTGCGCATCATGCCCCGCCACCCCGGCCGAGCCTGCGTCGCACCCGGTACGGCATGAACGGCCGGGGGGACCGGAACCGCAGCCCGCTCGTCGCCGTACTGTCCGCCAACTCCATATCCACGGCCGGAAGTTCACTCACCCTGATCGGGGTGCCGTGGTTCGTCCTGGAAACCACGGGCAGCGCGGGACGGGCCGGTGTCGTCGCCTTCTGCGCGACGCTGCCGATCGTCGTCTCGGCACTGATCGGCGGGCCCGTCATCGACCGGATCGGACGCCGGCGGGTCTCTGTCGCCTCCGACCTGGTGTGCGGCGTCGCCGTCGCCGCCATCCCGCTGCTGCACTACGCGGACGCACTGGCGTTCTGGATGCTGTGCGCGCTGATGGCGGTCAGCGGACTCCTGCACACCCCGGGCAACACGGCGCGCTACGTCCTCGTACCCGATCTCGCCGAGCACGCCGGCACCACCCTCGCCCGCGCCGCGAGCCTCTTCGACGCCGTCTCGCGCGGCGCCCGGATGGTCGGGGCGGCGCTGGCCGGCGTACTGATCTCGCTGGTCGGCGCGGAGACCGTACTGCTGCTGGACGGCGCGACGTATCTGACGTCCGCGCTGCTGATCGCGTTCGGGGTGCGGGGGGTACGCGCGGCCGAGCCGCGAAAGGCCGCGGCGCCGATCTCGTTGCGGGCGTACCGCACCGAACTGCGCGAGGGATACACCTACTTGCTGGGCAACCGGCTGCTGCTGGCCGTCGTGGTGATGGTCCTCTTCATGAACGGCACCGATCAGGGCTGGAACGCCGTCCTGCTGCCGGTGCACGCCTCCGCCGAGCTGGGCGGGGCCAGGGACATCGGGCTGCTCACCGCGCTGTTCGGCGCGGGCGGACTGACCGGGGCGCTGCTGTACGGGGCGGTCGGGCACCGTTTCTCGCGGCGGGCCGTCTTCACAGTGTGCGTGGTGCTGTGCGGCGCGCCCAGGTAGCCGGTCGCGGCGCTGACCGGGACGACGCTGCCGCTCGCCGTGACCATGGCGCTGAGTGGCATCGCGGGCGGGGTGCTGAACCCGATCCTGACGACGGTGATCTACGGAAGCGTGCCCGACGAGCTGCGCAGCCGGGTATCCGGGGTCCTCACGGCGGGCGGCGAACTGGCCATGCCGGTGGGCGGTCTCGCGGCCGGTCTGCTGGTGGAGAGCGCGGGCGCGCGAGGTGCGCTGCTGGCGATGGGCGGAGTGTACCTGCTGGCGACGCTGAGCCCGCTGGTGTTCCCGGTGTGGCGGACGATGGACGGGGCGGGGGCGAAGGCCGAGTCCGGGTCCGCGTCCGGGGATACGGCGGCGGAGGGCTCCGTACCGGCACCGGCCGCCGAGGTCAGCAGCTCGGGACCTGGCGCCCCTGCTCCAGCGCCCGAAGCGAGGACACCGCGCTCTTCAGGGTTGTGACCGGGATCAGCCGGAGCCCCTTGGGGAGCTCGGCGCGCGCCTCCCCGCACTCGGCCTTCGGGACGAGGAAGACGGTCGCACCGTCGCGGTGCGCGGCCTGAGTCTTCAGCGACACCCCGCCGACCGCGCCGACCGCGCCGTTCGCCTGGATCGTGCCGGTGCCTGCGATGGTGCGGCCACCGGTGAGATCGCGCCCGGAGCCGTCGCCGTCGAGCTTGTCGACGATGCCGAGCGCGAAGAACAGGCCCGCGCTGGGGCCGCCGACATCGGCAAGGTGCAGGGTGACGTCGACCGAGTTCTTGGGCTTGCCGAGGTAGTTCAGGGCCGCGTCGACGGCGGAGTTCTGCGACTTCTTCATGTCTTCGAGGTTGTGCTTCTCGATCTCCTTCTCGGAGCCGCCGGTCGGGTAGACGGAGTTGCGCGGCAGAACCGCCCGGTCCGTACGGAACCAGCCGTCGATCACGTCAGCGATGCCGACGTCGGCGGTCGGCCCGGTCGCGAGGATCGTCGTCATCCGCAGCTGCCCGCTGGTGGGCCGGGTCGGCGCGCCCTCGATACTGATCACGGGCTTGCCCTGATTGTCACCGAGCACGTTCGCGGTCGTGCCGGGCTGCGCCAGCGTGAACGGCAGCGGCGCGAAGGCGGCCACGCCGAACAGGGCGAGGACGGGCAGGGCGCACAGGGCGAGGGTGCGGGAGCGCGAGAGACGAGTGAGCACCCGCCCAATCTAACCGCCGGGGCGATGGTACGGGCCGGGTGGTGGGACGACCCGGGCCCCGCCCCGGCTGCCCGGCTCCCGCGGAGGGGGCCACCGGGCCGGCCACGACACGCAGCGGGCCGGGGGCCGGCCGGCCACCCCGGTGCTACCTCAGTGCGTCAGCCACCTCACGGGCCGCGTCCACGACCCGGGGGCCGACGCGTTCGGGTATGGAGTCCGCGAGCATCACCACGCCCACGCTGCCCTCGACCCCCGTCACCCCGACCAGCGCAGCCGCAGCCCCGCTCGCCCCGGCTTCCAGTTCGCCGTGGGTGAGGGTGAAGGAAGTCTCGGCCACCGACTTCTGGCGGGCGGCGAGGATCGCCCGGCCCGCGGCACCGCGGTCCAGCGGGTGGCGGAAGCCGGCCCGGTAGGCCACGTGGTAGTCGGTCCAGGTCGGCTCGACAACAGCGACCGCCAGCGCGTCACTGCCGTCGACCAGTGTGAGATGGGCGGTGGCCCCTATGTCCTCGGCGAGGGACCGCAGCGCGGGCAGCGCGGCTTCCCGTACGAGCGGATGCACCTGGCGGCCCAGGCGCAGCACGCCGAGGCCAACCCTGGCCCGGCCGCCCAGATCGCGGCGCACCAGGGCGTGTTGTTCCAAGGTGGCAAGCAGACGGTAGACCACGGTTCGGTTGACGCCGAGTTTGTTGGACAACTCGGTGACGGTCAGGCCGTGGTCGGTGTCGGCGAGCAATTTGAGGACCCGTAGTCCCCGGTCGAGCGTCTGGGAGGTCTCCGCGGTCACGACGCCCTCTCCTCTTTGGTGAGCGGCGGCTGGTTCCCACGGAATGTGTGCCACCGGTCCCAGCGGCGACGCACGGAGAGGCCGCCGGCCTGGCCAAGCAACCGGCTGCGCTCCGCGGCGGCGTTGCCACGGGGCGTGCATTTTTTGGACAGTAGCGAGCCAGTCCGCTCAGCGGAAGGCCTCATCCAGAATCCGGGCGTCA
Organism: Streptomyces sp. NPDC002785; assembly: GCF_040295565.1. Taxonomy (NCBI): domain Bacteria; kingdom Bacillati; phylum Actinomycetota; class Actinomycetes; order Kitasatosporales; family Streptomycetaceae; genus Streptomyces; species Streptomyces sp. NPDC002785. The sequence goes on from NZ_JBEOVN010000112.1 coordinate 16,280, forward strand.
GCGGAAGCGGAGTTGGCTTGAAGAAGCATAAGCACCGGTCAGCGCGGCGCCAGCCGAAACCTGGACGTCTACGCGCGTCCAGGTCGGCCGACGGCCCGGCAGGCGCTCCGCACACCGGACGCGAACGGGCGTCAACTCACCGTGAACGACTGTTGTACAACTTTTCCGTTTACGAGCACCTCACAGGCTCTGATCGCCCTCGTCGCCGGGTCGCGGACGGTGAAGTTGAGGGCGAAAGTGCCGTCCAGTCCGATGACCCGGGTGACGTACGAGTCCGAGGTCTGCTTCCCGTCCGCGGTGCGGCCCGTCACCGAGACCGTGGCGACGGGGGCGAAGCCCCGGCCGGTCACCTGGACGACCGTGCCGACGGGCCCCTCGGACGGCGAGAGCGCGAAGGACGGTCCGGCGGGGACGGTCCCGTCCTGGACGGTGAACGCCGCGGTCTCGGTGCGCGGGTTGACGAGGACCTCCCGGACCCGGATCGCGACGGTGTCGGCGGCGTTGACCGTGAAGGTCTGCGAGAACGCCCCGTCCAGCCCGACCACCTTCGTCCTCACCGGGTCGGACGTCTGTGATCCGTCGGCCCGCAGCCCGACGACGGACACGGTGGCGACCTTCGCGAACCCCTGCCCGAGCACGGTGACGGCGGTGCCCTTCGGCCCGGCCGACGGGGTGAGGACGACAAAGGCCGGGGCGACGGTCAGCGGGGTGAGGGCCTGCGTTCCTCCTGCGGTGACCTGGAGCGCGTACACGGCGCGCGGGGTGGATCCGGCCACGGTGACCGTACCGGCGAGCGTTCCGTCGGCGTTGATCCGGAGGGTGGAGCCGCTGATCCGGGCACTGTCGCAGGCGCTGCCGTCGGCGGCGCAGAGCGCGGCGGTGGGCGTGGTGCCGGTCGGCCAGTCGCCGCCGGAGAGGGCGATCGTTCCGCCGGGTTTGACCTTCGCCGCGCCCGCGGAGAGCGTCGCGGAGGCGTCGGTCACGGCGAACGGCGTGGTCAGTACGGTGGCCGGGTCGTTGCCCTCGTCGACCTGGATCGAGGCGATGGCCGGGTCGGAGACGGTGAAGTCGGCGCTGAACGTGCCGTGGGGGGTGCTCTTCACATAGACGGCGGTGTCGTCGAGCGTCGCCCCGCTCGCGTCCAGGCCGACGGTGTTGATCCATCGGTCCTGGAGGTAGTTGCTGCCGGTGACCTCGATGACGCTGCCGAGCGGTGCGCCGGCACGGGAGAGCGCGATGGCCCGTGGCCCGCCCGGAACGTACGCCTTGACGGTCAGGGGCGCGGTCGCCTCCTTCGTACCGTCGCCGACCTTCACCAGGTACGAGCCGTCGGACACCGTGCCCGCGGCGGCGAGCACCGCGCTTCCGCTCAGCTCCCCCGAGCCGCTGATCGCGAGGGTGCTGGAGACGAACTTGCCGGTGTCGCAGCCACCGCCGTCCGCCGCGCAGAGCGACGGTACGGGGGTGGTGCCGACGGTCCACAGGCTGCCCGACAGGGCAACACCGGTGGACGGCCGGACGGCGGTGGTGGGCGCGGTGAGGGTGGCCGGATGGCCCGCGGTGCCCTCGGCGGTGACGGTGCCGATGGAGCCGCCGCCGCTGGTCACGTCGCACGGGGTCTCATAGGTGGAGCCGAGCACCTTCGTACGCGTCAGATTGCGCACCGGGGTGAAGGAAATCGGTCCGCTCGCGTCGGCGGGGATGATGAAGTCCCCTTCGTACGGCGGGATCTCGATCGGCTTCCCGGCCGGGATGTCGAGGTTGATCTGGGGCCCGGTGACGGTGACCGTGCCGGTCGCGCCGCCCGACATGGCGAAGTCGATGCTGGGGGTGGTGGGCACGTCGTTCAGGCTGAGTCCGCTGGTGGCGGGCGACGGGCCGAGGGTGACCTTGGCGTGGACCTTGCCGCCCGGGTCGACGATGGCCGGCGAGAGGTCGACACTCATCTGCTGCGGCCCGGTGGCCTCGCCCTGGCCGGCGGGCAGGGAGCAGTGGACGGTCGGCGTGACCGTACCGGCGTGGGCGGCGGGTGCGAGTGTGAGGGTTCCGCCGGCCCAGACGAGCGCGGCTTGGGCGGTGAGGGCGACGGCCCGGCGTAACACCACACCCGGCCTTTCCGTTCTTCTCGATCTCGGCAGCAAAAACATGCGGCTCCTCCGTGACTACGGGAAATCTCCGAATTCGACATGGGCGACGCCCGCCTGCTCCCTTGCGAACGGAGCGGGCGGGCGTCTTTCGGGTACGCGCCTTCCCTTCCTTTCCCTGGCTTCCTTTCCCTGGCGGGCTCTCAGAGAAGGGTGAGTGTCAGGGTCGCGCTGTAATCTCCGGGCCGGGTGGTTCCGGGCACCGTCAGCAGGAGATCGGCGTCGGCATCGAACCGGCCGCCGGTGAACGGGCGGGAGCCGTCCGGATTCATCCGGCAGAGACTCGCCGCCGTACTCCCGAGCGCGGCGGGCGACCCGGCCACCGGCACGCCCACGCTCCCGCTCTGCGCCGTGCACTTGGGCGTCCACCGGACGGCGCCCGCCGGGATGGTGCCCCCGTCGGCACTGGTGAAGCCGGTGAGGGTGGCGGTCAGGGACCAGCCGCTGTTGACGCCGCGGGCGTCCTCCACCTCGACCCGGTTGAGCCGGGAGCGCTGCACCCCGCTGCCGGTGCCCAGGACCGTCGTACCGAAGTCGACGGTGTCGCCGTCCTGGACCATGGACAGTGTCCCGGCCCTGACCGAGGTGTTCAGCTTCTGATCGGCGCTGCCACCGCCCCCTCCCCCGTCCGTGGTGACGGTGAACGGGGTGGTCCGTACGGTGGCGGGGTCGTTGCCCTCGTCGGCCTGGACGGCGACGACGGCATCGGAGATCACGGTGAACTCGACGGCGAACGTGCCGTCCGAGCCGCTCTTGACATAGACCGCGCTGTCGTCGAGCCCGGTGCCCGTCGCGTCGAGGCCGATGACATTGATCCAGCGGTCCGGGTTGTAGTTCTTTCCGCTGACCGTGATCACAGTGCCGACCGGTCCGCTGCTCCGCGAGAGCGAGATCTCGCGCTCGCCGGCCGCGACGGCCTTGACGGTGAGGGGAGCGGCGGCTTCCTTCGTACCGTCGTTGACCTTCACCTCGTACGCGCCGTCCGGCACCGCCCCGGCCTCCGCGAGGGTGGCCGTGCCGTGCAGCGTTCCGTAGCTGTCGATGGTGAGGGTGTGGCCCTTGAACTTCAGCGGATCGCAGCCGCCACCGCCCTTCGCGCAGAGAGAGGGTACGGGCGTGCCGCCCGGCGTCCAGCCCGAACCACCCAGTGTGACGGGGGTGTTGGGGCGTACGGGGTCGGCTGGGGCGGTCAGGGTGGCGGGCTCGGAGCCGGTGCCCTCCACCGTGACGGTGCCGACGCTGTCGCCCCCGCCGACCACGTCACAGGGCGTCTCGAAGACCGAGCCGAGCACCTTGGTCTGCGTCAGCGTACGGACCGGGGCGAAGGAGATCTCGCCGGAGGCGTCCGCGGGGACCAGGAAGTCACCCTCGTACGGCGGGAGTTCGATGGGTGTCCCGGCCGGGATGTCCATCGTGAACTCGGCGCCCCGCACGGTGACGGTGCCGGTGGCCCCGCCGGACATCGCGAGGTCGAGACTGGGGATGGTCGGCACGTCCTCCAGCGCGAGAGCACTGGTGGCGGGGGACGGGCCGAGCGTGACCTTCGCGTGCACCTTGCCGCCCGGGGCCACGACCGCGGGCGAGAACTCGACCGTCATCTCCTGCGGCCCGGTCGCCTCGCCCTGCCCGGCGGGCAGGGTGCAGTGGACGGTCGGGGTGACCGTACCGGCGGCCTGCTGTCCCGCCGGTGGCGCGGCCTGGGCGGTGGCCCCGACACAGCTGAGTGACAGTACGAAGCAGGCAGCGAGCAGACCGGTCACGCCAGGTCTTCGTCGTCGAATCACCAGACACCCCTCCATGGCCCATTGATGTGCGCACATTGAGGAGGTCGCACGCAGAGAAGTCAAGAGAGAATTAACTGATCCTTGCCCGGAGAACGATCGCCCCTGAAATGCCCGAAAAGCATTTCTGCAAGCACTTTTCACGCACCTGTTGACATCTCTTGACATCTCTGAAGATCACAGTTTCACTGCACCCGACATGCCGGGCCCGGCACGCAGATCCGCAAGAAGATCGCATTCAGCGATTTCTTCGAATCCGCGGAATTCAACCGGAAGGAGTTCCTCCCGCCATGTCGACCACTTCTGTACGGCCGTCGAGATTACGGCCACCGAACCGAAGACTCATCCGCGTCCCGCTCGTGCTCGCCGCGGCCTGTTCCGCGGCCGCCGCGCTCGCCCTGGCACCGACGGCCCAGGCGGTGACCCCGCTCACCGCGACAGCGACGTACAACTGCGGGGCCTGGGGCACCGGCCTCGCCACCCTGACCGCCGCCGACTCGGGCACATCCAAAACCATCAAGATCACGTCCACGGCGATCACGATGCCGCCCGGCACCAGCGCCGACCCCAACAGCATCACGACGACGCTCAAGCTCACCAAGACCTCGGGCGGCGTCACCAGTCAGGTGCAGTTCTCCGGGAAGACCAACCCCGGCATGACCGGCCCCAACCCGATCACCCTGGGCCCGCTGAAGCTCACCTCCGGCACCCTGGCGGCGGGTGACCGCACCGATTCCGTGGTGCTGTCCGGTCCGCCGAGCGCCACCAACTGGTCACTGCAGATCGTGGCGTCGTCCCCGACGTCGGCCACGGTTCCGTGCGTGGCCACGGCCCACCAGTCCGCACCGTTCGTCTGGTAGCCGTACGTCGGGCCGCCACTGGTCCGGCGACCGCACCCGATCCGCACGAACGACGCCGGCCCGGGGCGAGGACCACTGTCCCCGCTCCGGGCCGGCACGTCACAGGAGCCACCTCACGTCATACGGGTGGCCCACTCCTGAACCTTCTTGATCCGCTGCTGGATCTGCCCGGCCGTGGCCTCCGCACTCGGCGGCCCGCCGCACACCCGCCGCAGCTCGGTGTGGATCACTCCGTGCGGCTTGCCGCTCTGGTGCGTGTACGCCGACACCATCGTGTTGAGCTGCTTGCGCAGCCCCAGCAGCTGCTTGTGCGTGACCACCGGCCGCGCCTCGGCCGGCTTCTCCAGCAGGTCGGCCTCCCCGGCCGGCTTCTGCCTGCTGTGCGCGATCTGCCGGGTCTGCCGCTTCTGGAGCAGCAACTGCACCTGGTCGGGTTCCAGCAGCCCCGGAATCCCCAGGTAGTCCTGCTCCTCCTCGCTGCCCGGGTGCGCCTGCATGCCGAATTCGGCACCGTCGTACAGCACCCGGTCGAAGACCGCGTCGGATTCGAGGGCCTCGAAGGGCAGCTGGTCCTCGGTCTCCTCGTCCTCCAGCTTCTCGGCGTCGGCGAGGAGCTTGTCCTCCTCCGCGAACGGGTTCTCCTCGTCGCTGCCCTTCTTGGGCTTGTCGAGGACGTGGTCCCGTTCGACCTCCATCTCGTTGGCGAAGTCAAGAAGCATCGGAATGGTCGGCACGAAGACGGAAGCGGTCTCGCCACGCCTGCGCGAACGCACAAAACGCCCGACGGCCTGCGCGAAGAAGAGCGGCGTGGAGATGGTGGTGGCGTACACGCCCACGGCGAGGCGCGGCACGTCGACGCCCTCCGACACCATGCGGACCGCGACCATCCAGCGCGATTCGTCCTCGCTGAACTGGTCGATCTTCTTCGACGCGGCCTTCTCGTCGGAGAGGACGACAGTGGCCTTCTCGCCCGTGACCCTCTTCAGGATCTTGGCGTACTCGCGCGCCGACTCCTGATCGGTGGCGATGACGAGCCCACCGGCATCCGGAATGCCCTTGCGCACTTCGGTCAGCCGCTTGTCGGCGGCGCTCAGCACATTGGGGATCCAGTCCCCGGTGGGCGACAGGGCGGTGCGCCAGGCCTGCCCGATGGCGTCCTTGGTCATCGGCTCGCCGAGCCGGGCGGCGATCTCGTCACCGGCCTTGGTGCGCCAGCGCATGTTGCCGCTGTAGCTGAGGAAGATCACGGGCCGGACGACGCCGTCGGCGAGCGCGTTGCCGTACCCGTAGGTGTAGTCCGCCGAGGAACGCCGGATGCCGTCGTTGCCCTCCTCGTACGCGACGAAGGGGATCGGGTTGGTGTCGGACCGGAACGGCGTGCCGGTGAGCGCGAGCCGCCGGGTGGCCGGGTCGAACGCCTCCTGGCACGCCTCGCCCCAGGACTTCGAGTCACCGGCGTGGTGGATCTCGTCGAGGATCACGAGTGTCTTGCGCTGCTCGCACCGGTTGCGGTGCAGCATCGGCCGGACGCCGACACCCGCGTAGGTGATCGCGACCCCGTGGTACTCCTTGCTCACGGGGCCCGCGCTGTACTCGGGGTCGAGCTTGATCCCTATCCGGGCCGCGGCCTCGGCCCACTGCTTCTTCAGGTGCTCGGTCGGCGCGACAACGGTGACCTGCTGCACGACGTGGTGGTGCAGCAGCCATGACGCGAGGGTCAGCGCGAAGGTGGTCTTCCCCGCGCCGGGCGTGGCGACCGCGAGGAAGTCACGCGGCTGCTCCTGGATGTACTTCTCCATGGCGCCCTGCTGCCAGGCTCGCAGCTTGCCGGCCGTGCCCCAGGGGGCGCGGCCGGGATAGGCGGGTGAGAGGTGGTGGGAGGCGGTAGTAGTCACGGTCTCCGGTTCGGGTCTCTCGGGTACGTGGGGTGCTGTCCGTACGGCCGGGACGGACCCGCACGCGATACGACAACCGGGCCACCTTACCGGGGGGCCGACCGGAACCCCGTATGGACGAGAAGTGGTTCGGGCCCGCTGAGACCCTCTTCACAGGTCGGTGCTACGCGGCGAACCCGGGAAGCCGTTCCGCGATCCTGGGCATGTCGAGGACCCCCTGACACACGTCCAGCACGAACTTCTCGGCCTCGTCGACATCGAAATCCGCGCTCAGCCGGTGCCCGTTGATGTGCAGGAAGACCCAGGTGGCATACCAGGCGATGCGCTTGTTGCCATCGACGAGCGCGTGGTTGCGCGCGAGGGACTCCATGAGTGCTGCGGCCTTCTGCCACACGTCCGGATAGGCGTCCTGGCCGAAGACGCTCGCCTGCGGGCGGGCGAGTGCCGAATCGAGCAGCCCGTAATCGCGTACTTCGGCCGCCCCGAGACGCTCGGCAAGATTGAGCAGCTCGGGCAGGGTCAGGTACTTCATCAGGCGAGCCTCCGATTGAGCTCCTCACTCACCTTCAGCACGTGGTCCGCCGCCTCGTTGAAGAGGCGCGAGTGTTCATTTATGGCGGTGATCACCGCATCGTGCGCGAAGGACTGCATGCTCCGCCCTTCCGACTCGGCACGCGCGCGCAGTGCGTCCAGCTCTTCTTCGGTGAACCGCAGATTCAGACCAGCCATGCACTAACGGTACCGCGTGGTACCACACGGCACTAAGACCGACCGGCAAATGGGGGGTGGGAGAAGGAGCGGGGCTGGGTGCGTGCAGCTGCGAGGCGGAGGATTGAGGCAGATGGGGTCTCCCCTG